>DATJPH010000656.1:0-5690 GCA_035506475.1 Bacteroidota bacterium
CGCTCCAGGGCTATGTCAAGGACTACAGGTCGCTGACCCTCTACAACCTGAACAAGGTGTTCCCCGACGACCCTGATTACCTGAGCGGCACCGGGCTCGCCCGGGGTGCGGAGCTGCTGCTCCGCTACGGATCCTCTCTGCTCGATCTGTACGCATCGTACGGCCTTGCGGACGTCGACGTGCATTCGAACGGCATCACGTACGCCCCCCGGTACGACAGGCGCCATACGGTCAAGGCGATCGGGACGATCCACATCTTCGGGGGGCTCGACGGGACGCTCCGCTGGGAGTACGGGAGCGGCTATCCGTTCACGCAGAGCGTCGGGACGTTTTCCCAGTTGACGCTTGGGGGTATCGGGACCGATCCACGGCCGGAGGGTTCGGGGAGCCTCACAAGCGCGCTCGGCACGAAAAACGCGGCCCGCCTCCCCGCCTATCACAGGATGGATGCGGGGGTCGCTTACAGGGTGACGGCAGGGATGTTCAGGGGGACCGTCGGGGTGAGCGTGATCAACATCTACGACGCGAAGAACATACTCTACTTCAACCGGAAGACGGGGAAGACGGCGTATATGACCCCGTTCCTTCCCACCGCGTCGTTGACGCTGGAGTTCTGACGATGAAATCCGGGCCGACAATACTCATCGTTCTTGCCCTGGTGATCGCGGGATGCAATCAGCCGTTCGAGCCGAACGGCCCGCTGAACAGCACGCTCGTCATCTACAGCGTGCTCAGCTCCTCGAGCGATACGCAGTACGTCCGCCTCTCGACGACGTTCGCCTCCCCCCCGGAGCCTGCGGTGAAGAACGCCGTCGTGACGCTGACCGGAGGGGGGACAAACTACCGGTTCAGGGACACCACGGTTCTCTGGCGCGACACGCTGGGGAACCTCGCCCCCACGAACGTCTATGTCGCCTACAACGCCCGGGTGCAGGGGGGTGTGAGCTACACGCTCCATGCCTCGACCCCGGAGGGTCTCTCGGCATCGGCGACGATCAGCGCTCTCCCGCTGCCGTTCTTTGCGTTCAGGCCGGGTACGGCCCCGGGCTTCTTCGACGTGAGCAGGACGTTCAAGACGCAGAGCGGTGCGGCGATACTCCACTTCTATCTCGATTACTACGCGTACGAGGGGGGCGGCTGGGTTCTCCATACCGAGGAGATACCGACGCAGAAGTTCGTTGACGGCTCAGGATCCACAATCTTCGTCTACCCGTCGTTCTCAGCGGTCGCGACGCTCGCCGCCGGCGGACCCGATGCGCTGATCGACTCGACGCTCTTCCAGGTCACCCGTTCCCGTGTTCTCGCGGCCCACCTCCCCGGCCCTGTCGTCTACCTGGATATCCGGTTTGTCCTGACGCAGATCGACGAGTTCCTGTACGACTATTATTACGTCTACAACGCCCCCGTGGACAATTCCTCGATACGGCTGGATGTGCCGGAGTTCACCAACATACACGGCGGGCTCGGCGTATTCGGAAGCCGCGCGGAGGAGGTCATTCTCCTGCCGCTGGCGCGCTGAATTGAAGAAGGTTGAGGGACTCTAGCGGAGGACGACCATCCGCCCGCTCTTCTGGTATCGGCGGGCGCCTGCTCCGGGGGTCAGGACTTCAAGCCGGTAGAAATATACGCCGGAGGCGACCCGTGCGTGCCACTCGGCGGTATGCGTGCCGGGCGCGACCCTCCCTTCCACAAGCCTGTCGATCTCCCGCCCGAGCATATCGAATACCGTGAGCCGGACGAATCCCTCTTCGGGGAGCGTGTAGGTTATCCGCGTGGAGGGATTGAAGGGGTTGGGGTAGTTCTGCTCAAGCGCATACCCTCCAGGTGTCTCCCGCGCCAACCCTGCGCCCGATGCCAGGAGGAGCTCCCCCAGCGACCGTCTGCATGTTCCCCCCGCAACGGTCCCCGCCCAGACGTCCTGTCCGTCTGTGGCGATCGACTTGATCTGCAGCGTGGGGAGACCGGCGTTCGAAGCTCTCCAGTGCCCCCCGTTGTCCGTCGAGACGTACACTCCCGCGTCCGCGGTCCCGGCAAAAAGGGTCGATCCCCAGAAGGCCAGGGCTGTTACGGAGTGGTTCTCGAGCCCCGTAGTGATCGGAAACCACGCGGTGCCCCGGTCCGTCGATATCCAGACGCCGGCGGCGGTGCTCAGGTACACGGTCGTATCGCGTGCGATGCAGACGTGTGCGTGAAGATCTCTCATCCCGGAGTCTGCCGCCGTCCATGTCATTCCCCGGTCCTCCGATACGAAGAAACCCTTCGTGGGGGACGCACCGTATGCATAATTCCCGGATGAGGCGAATGACTCGATTGCCAGCCCGTCCAACCCCACAGGCAGATCGAATGCCGCGTTCCATGTCCCTCCGGAGTCCGGCGACCAGGACGCGCCGTTTCCCCCCGCGCTCGCAAGGAGAAGTCCGGAGCAGCTCCCGACCGCGGTGACATAGCCGGCCAGTTTCGTCGCATGCCAGGCGGTGTCCCCCCCGTTGCGCACGAACGCCCCCCTTGTGGTTGTCCCGGCAACAAGCGTCGTACCGGAGGCGGCGATGGAGACGATGTTCGTCCCCGTGATCCCGTTTGTGATCCTGTCCCAGGAGGCTCCCCTCGTCGCGGAACGGAATATGCCGTCGGGCGTTGAGGCGAAGAGGGAACCCTGGGAAAGGAGAAGCGAATTGACAGTGCTCTTTGTGAACCCCGCAGTGATTTCCTCCCAGTGGCTCCCCGCATCGGTCGACCGGAGCACGCCGTCCGATGTTCCTGCGTAGATATTGTTCCCGTCCACCATCAGTGCCGAGACGATGTTCTCGGGGAGCGCGAGCGGGACCGGCGCCCAGGTTCCTCCGTTGTCGGTCGAGGCAAAAAGGCCGGAATTTGAACTTCCGGCAAAGAGCGTCGTCACGCCGCCGGAGGTCGGCATCGCGATTATCGACAGGAGAAACTTCGTCCCGAGCCCCGCATTTGACGTGTGCCAGCTCGTCCCCCCGTCGGTAGAGACAAAGACCCCCGAGCCGAACGTCGCGGCGTAGAGACTTACTCCGTCCGAGGCGAACCCCCTGACGTCAAGGAGCGCCTCACCCATGTTGACCTGCGTCCATGTCTTCCCTGTGTCCGCGGTCCTGAATGCCCCGTTGGTTGAAGTCCCTGCAAATATTGCCGGACCCGCGCCGATGAAGCAGTTGACGGGATCGCGGGCGAGCCCCTTTCCCGCCGGGTACCAGTTTAAGCCGCTGTTCGGAGAATAAAACGCCCCGTAGTTCCCGGGTCCTGCGAAAACGAGCGACCCCACCGTTGCAAGCGAGAGGACGTTGTCGCTGATAAGGAGGTTCGTCGGATCCAGCAGCGGAGAGGTCTGCGCCCAGTTGTTCCCCCCGTCCGTGCTCGTATAGACGCCGCCGCCTGCCGTGGCGGCGAAAATCGCGCTCCCTGCTGCCGCAAGCGCGCTCACATTCAGGTTGAGAAGGCCGTTGTTCGTCGTCACCCAGTTCAGGCCGCCGTTTGTCGAGCGGGAGACGCCTCCGCCCGGAGTGCTGGCGAATATGGCTCCCCCTGACTTCAGTATCGAATTGACGGATCCGGACGCCCCGGGAGGGCCGAGCTGTACCCACTGCGCGGGTGCGGCGCAGGCTGCGGCGGCAAGAAGTGCACCGAGCAGGATTGACCGGCGAGAGGCGACCATCAGAGTGTCCCGTAACGGGAGGAGAGAGTGGAAGAACTCCGTCAAATATCAGGAGATTCCCGATTACATTCAAGCTGCTCCGCGCTGCGGAAGCGTTTTCTTGACACGAAGTGTTTAATTCGGTAAGGTAAAGCTCAAGGGATTTTTTGCATCTTCCGGGGGAATTCCATGAAGCAAGCGTTGTTGCCGGGCGTGTTTCTCCTCGTTGCCGGATCACTTTTTGCCCAGAAGGGCCCGGCGCTCCAACCCCGGGATCTTGTCGCCGTCCCCGCAGGGCTTGCCGGGAAGATCGAAAGCGGCCGGCTCATCGACGCGGTGAGCAGGAAGATGCTCCGCGTCCGGTCGGGACTCATGAAGGCGGCCGACGCCTCGGCCACGGTCCTTCTCTACTTTAATGAACGGCCTTCCGCTTCTGACGAAGCGGCGCTCGGGGACCTCGGCGTCCGATGCTACTGGGAGACATGGACCCCCCCCCTGGAAGGGCACCCGCTCGGCTTTGTCGTGGCCACGCTCCCCGTTGCGAACTTTATCGGCACGCTGGATCTCGCTGTGGTCAGGCGGATGGGGACTGCCGAGGTGCGCCACGCGCCGAGAAACAACCTCGCCGCAAAGAGCATCAGGGCCGATTCTGCCTGGTCGAAGGGATGGACAGGCACGGGGGTGAAAGTCGCCATACTCGACTCCGGGCTCGACGACGACCCGGCCAATCCCGATCTCCCTGCCTCGATACAGGCGCGCGATTATTCCGGCTTCCCGGCATATATCGGCAATGCCGTGCTGAACAAAGTGACGGGGCACGGCACGCACGTCACCGGGACCGTGCTGGGGAGGGGGACCCTCTCATCGGCCAATACGGGGAACGGGGGAGGGTCGTTCAAGGGGATGGCCCCTTCGGCCGCGCTCGTGTTTCTCAAGATCGGCGACGACACCACGGCAAGCAGCACGTTTGCGGCCGATGTTGCGGCGATGCATGCTGCCGTGGATACGTTCCAGGCAAACGTCCTCTCGATGAGCTACGGCGGGTGGGATGCCTACCATGACGGCTCCGACGCCGAGGACCAGGTGGTGGACTGGGTCTACTCCAGGGGGGTCCCGTTCTTCATCGCCGCGGGAAACGACGCGGACGGGAACTACCACTTCTCCGGGACGGTCGGCGCCCATGATTCCACGGCGCTCATCCCCGTGTTCGTCTCCAACGCGACGTCGAACAGCACGATGCTCGCGTTCAATCTTGTCTGGAGATCTCCCCTGGACAGCCCCGCGACGTCGATGGATCTCCGGTATTATACGCAGTCGATGCAGGTCGTTCCCGCGACACTCTCGCAGCAGACGACGAGCGTGCGGGGGACGAACTCCCAGTATTCCGGCTCGAACGACTTCGTCCCGGCCGGCAGTCCCTCCTATTATCTCCGTGTCGTGAACAAGTCCGCCCGGCCCCTCTTCTTTCATATTTACGAGGATTTCGGCGACGGGAAAGTCTTTTTCGGAAACGGGGATCCGGCCTACACGATCAGCCAGCCCGCAAGCGCCGATCATGCGTTCGCCGTGGCGGCGTACGTGAACAGGGATCAGTGGACGTCTTACAATTCCGTCTCCTACAACTGGGGATACCTCAACGGGACGCTCGCTCCCTGGTCGAGCAGGGGGCCGCGCGTGGACGGATGGGCCAAGCCGGACATCGCCGCTCCCGGGAGTGCAGAGATCTCGATGCGTGACCGGCATATCTACACGTCACCGAACGCGTACTGGGTGTCGAGCTTCGGCACATCCGCCGACTCGGCGTACTACGTGATGGAGGGGACGAGCATGGCGACCCCCGTCGCCGCGGGTGCGGCGGCGCTGATACTGGGGAGGACCCCCACGCTGAGCGCGCAGCAGGTGTTCAGCGCCATGAGCGCCGGTGCGATCGCTGACCAGAACACGGGGAGCGTGCCGAACCTGGCCTGGGGGGCCGGGAAGCTGAACGTGAATGCGGCGATCACGCTCTCGACGGACGTCTCGCTCGTTCCCGCGG
>DATJPH010000657.1:0-11655 GCA_035506475.1 Bacteroidota bacterium
CTGTCGTATTTCCAGAACACGCCCACCGGCGATCTGATGGCGCACGCAACGAACGACATCAGCGCCGTCCGTAATGCGCTCGGGCCGGGCATCATGTACCCGACGGACACGCTGATGACGTTCATCATGGTCATTTGCGTGATGTCATCGCTTGACTGGCAGCTGACCCTGCTGGCGCTGATTCCCCTTCCCTTCGTCTCCTACGCCGTGTACCGGCTCGGGAAAGTCGTCCACCAGAAATTCGAGGAACGGCAGGAACAATACTCGCGGCTCACCACCAGGGCGCAGGAAAACCTCTCCGGGATCCGCGTCGTCAAGGCGTACGTCCGGGAGGAGCACGAGACCGCGCTGTTCCGTGACATGAGCTGGGACTACCTGAAGAAGAACCTCGTGCTTGCCCGGGTCCAGTCGATCATGTGGCCGCTGATGTTCCTCCTCATCGGGTTCTCCCTCGTCATCACCCTCTACAACGGGGGGGAGCGCGTCATCGACGGCCGGCTGTCGATCGGGACGCTGACGGCGTTCTTCGGGTACCAGGTGATGCTCATCTGGCCCATGATCGCCTTCGGCTGGGTCATCAATCAGCTCCAGCAGGGTGCTGCGTCCATGGCGCGCCTGTCGCGGATCATGGACACCGAGCCCGCCATCAGGGACACGGAGGCGACCGACAGGTCCGTCACGCGGATCAAGGGGACGATCGAATTCCGGAACGTCACGTTCCGCCATGCCGGCGCCGACAGGCCGGCGCTCAGCGGCATCTCGCTGACGATTCCCGCGGGACGCACGCTCGCGGTCGTGGGATACACGGGATCGGGGAAGAGCACGCTCGTCAACCTCATCCCGCGGATGTACGACGTCACGGAAGGCCAGGTGCTCATCGACGGGGTCGACGTCAGGGCGATCCCGCTGCACGTCCTCCGGGGGGGGATCGGCTATGTGCCGCAGGAGACGTTCCTCTTCTCGGACACGATCGCCGACAACATCTCCTACGGGACGGACGCCGGAACCGAGGCGGACGTCCTCGAGGCGGCGGAGATCGCCCGCATCGCCCGCGACGTCGCGGAATTTCCGAAGGGCTACGAGACGCTGCTGGGGGAGCGCGGCATCACGCTCTCGGGGGGTCAGAAGCAGCGCACGAGCATCGCCCGGGCCGTCATGCGGAAACCGGCGATCCTGATTCTCGACGACGCCCTCTCCGCGGTCGACACGTACACGGAAGAGGGGATCCTGAGCCGCCTGCGCGGCGTGATGAAAGGGCGGACAAGCATCATCATCAGCCACAGGATATCGACGGTCAAGGACGCCGACAGCATCGTCGTCCTCGACGGCGGCAGGATCACCGAGCAGGGGACGCACGATCAGCTTGTCGCCCTGGGCGGCATCTACGCCGAACTCCACCGCAAGCAGCTCCTCGAAGAAGAGCTGGAACAGCTGTAGCAGGACTCAGTCACACGAACCCGGGCCGCAATGCAAGAAGAAGAGATCCTCGGCAAAGCATACGACGCGCGTCTGATGCGCAGGATGCTCCGTTACCTGAGGCCGTACGGCCTGTACGTCGCCGCCGGCATCGTGCTGAGCATCGTCGTCTCGGCGATGGAGGCCGTGCGTCCCTACTTCGTCAAGATCGCGGTCGACGTCAACATCGCGCAGAAAGACGGCAGCGGCCTGCTCAGGACGACGCTCCTCTTCCTCGGCGTGATGATCCTCCGCGGCGTGCTCCAGTACATGAACACGTACCTCACCCAGTGGATCGGTCAGCGGACGATCTTCGATCTGAGGATGGAGATCTTCTCCCACCTGCAAAGGCTCGGACTGAAATTCTACGACAGGAACCCGATCGGGCGGCTGATTACGCGGGTGACGAACGATGTCGAGGTGCTCAACGACATGTTCTCCTCCGGGATCGTCATGGTGTTCAGCGACGTCTTCACGATCATCGGGATACTGTATTTCATGTTCTCGATGAACTGGCGCCTGGCGCTGATCTCCCTGAGCGTCCTTCCCCTCCTGTTTTACGGGACGTTCCTGTTCAGGAAGAAGGCGCGCGAGGCCTACCGCGAAGTCCGCATCCAGATCGCGCGCATCAATGCCTTCATGCAGGAGCATATCACGGGGATGATGGTCGACCAGGTATTCTCCCGCGAACAGCATTCCTACGACCGGTTCCGCGATATCAACGGGCTCCACCGCGATGCGAACATCAAGTCGATCTTCTACTACGCGGTGTTCTACCCCGGCGTCGACCTCATCGGGGCGATCGCGGTGGGCCTGATCATCTGGTATGCGGGGGTCGAAACGATCGGCGGGGGGGTCACGATCGGCACGGTGATGGCGTTCCTGCAGTTTAACGAGATGTTCTGGCGGCCGATCCGCGATCTGTCGGAGAAGTACAACATCATGCAGACCGCCATGGCATCCTCCGAGCGGGTGTTCAAGCTCCTTGACGATCGGACGGTCATCCCGGACGCCCCCGGGGCCGCACCGATGCGCGCCGTCCGGGGCGATATCGAATTCCGGAACGTCTGGTTTGCGTACAATGTCCCCGAAGGCGGAGCGGAGCCCGAGTGGGTCCTGAAGAACGTGTCGTTCACGATCCGTGCGGGAGAGACCGCGGCCTTCGTCGGGCACACGGGTGCGGGGAAAACCACGATCATCAGCCTCCTGAGCCGGCTGTACGACGTCCAGAAGGGAGAGATCCTTATCGACGGCGTCGATATACGGAACGTCCCCCAGGCGGACCTCCGCCGCCACATCGCCGTGGTGCTCCAGGACGTTTTTCTCTTCTCGGGCGACATCACGACGAACATCAACCTGGGGAACGGCGATATCGGGGAGGACCGGGTTATGGCCGCCGCGCGGGTCGTCGGGGCCAGCAGGTTCATCGAGCAGCTTCCGGGACAGTACCATGCGGAAGTGAAGGAGCGGGGAGCGACCCTCTCCGTGGGCCAGAAACAGCTCATCTCGTTTGCGCGCGCGCTCGCATTCCAGCCGCGCATCCTTGTGCTTGATGAGGCCACCTCGAGCGTGGACACCGAGACGGAGCTCCTCATCCAGGAGGCGATCAAGAAACTCCTCTTCGGCCGCACCTCCATCGTCATCGCCCACCGCCTTTCCACGATCCAGTCAGCCACGAAGATCATCGTGATGCACAAAGGCGAAATCCGGGAGATGGGCAGCCACCAGCAGCTTCTGGCGCTCGGCGGCGTGTATTATACGCTCTACCAGCTCCAGTACAAGGACCAGGAGCTCCCCCGGGCAGTGTGACGCCGGTCGTGGCAACTCTTGACGCCGTTCTGTAGAATCCCCCGCAGACCGCCCGCCCCTGGGTATCGCGCACCACATTTGGAGACATCACGCACGGAGAGGAATGCTATGAGCGCCCAGACCCAGAGTGGAACCAAGTTCATGACGCTGGAGCGGCATATCATTGAGGGAGAGCGGGAGCATCCCGGGGCGACCGGAAGTTTCAGCTCGCTCCTTCACAACCTCTCCCTCGCCGCCAAGCTCATCTGGCGCGAGGTCACGAAGGCAGGCCTCGTGAACATCCTCGGCAAGACGGACAGGATGAACATCAGCGGCGACGTGATCAAGAAGCTCGACGAATTCGCCGACCAGACAATCTACAAAGCGATGGACCACGGCGGCGACCTCTGCGTGATGGCCTCCGAAGAGAATGAGGATATCCTGCAGATCCCGGACGACTACCCGCACGGCCGGTATGTCCTCATCTATGATCCGCTCGACGGCTCCGGGAACATCGACGCCAACGTCACGATCGGGACGATCTTTTCGGTCTACGCGCGGGTCACCGAATCCGGCATGGGAACGATCGAGGATGTTCTTCAGCCCGGCCACAGGCAGGTGGCCGCAGGGTACCTGTTGTTCGGATCGAGCATGATGTTCGTCTACTGCACCGGGCACGGCGTTCACGGCTTCACGCTCGACCCGAGCGTCGGCGAATTCATCCTGTCGCACGAGAACATCCGCATTCCCAAGCGGGGATCGATCTACAGCGTCAACGAAGGGAATGCCGACCGCTGGCATCCGAATATGCAGCGGTATGTCCGGTGGCTCAAGGAGGAGGAACCTTCCACCGGCAGGCCCTACAGTGCGCGGTACATCGGTTCGCTCGTGGCCGACGTGCACCGCACGATGCTCTACGGGGGGATCTACTGCTATCCGGGCGACACAAAAAATCAGAACGGGAAACTCCGGCTTATGTACGAGAACAATCCGCTCGCCTTCATCGTCGAGAACGCCGGGGGGGCGGCCTCAGACGGGCGGAGGCGCATACTGGACATCAAGCCCACGTCGCTCCATCAGCGCGTTCCCCTGTACATCGGCAGCAGGGATGATGTCCGGACGGCCGAGGAGTTCCTGGCGGGGATGAAATAAAAAACCCCGCCGGGGGCGGGGTTTCTGCTGCAGAAGCGGGTTTCTTTACGGCAGCTTGGCGAGTTTTTCCTTCGCCTTCTCGACAAGCGAGCTTGAAGGATACGTGCTGACAAGCTTCGAATATGCGTCCTTCGCCGCCGCCTTGTCTCCCAGTGCCATGTACGAGTTGCCGATCATAAGCTGGGCGTAGGGCCGTTTGCCGGATCCCGAGTAGCCCAGGACCGTTTCGAAGTGCTTTATCGCCTCATCGTACTTTTTCATCCCGTAAAGCGATTCCCCGATCCAGTAGTGGCAGTTGTCGACGAGCTTGTCCGTGCCGGAATTCAGTATCGCCTCGAACTGGTTCGCCGCTTCCTGGAAGTTCTTCCTCCTGAACTCGCCCAGCGCCGCGTTGTATGCTCCGGAGACATCCCCCACCGCGGCGGAGGGAGCGGTCGTCGTCGGGGCTGACACCGCGGGGGTCTTCGCTGCCGCGGTCGCCTCGTTCAGCTTCGTTTCAAGTTCTGCATTGCGGGCGGTCAGCGTCCTGTTTTCGGCCGCAAGAGCGTCCATTTGCTCCTTGATCCGCCGGTTCTCGTTCTTCATGCTGTCCGCTTTCACCTCGGGAGTGGCGGTAGCGGAGACAGCCGGCGTGGATTCCCAGCTCTCTGTGTCTTCCTCAGAAGATCCGCACCCTACCGCGACCACGGCCAGACCCAGAGCAAAAGTGGCCGGGATTAAGTACAGGCTCAGGTGGCGGGCACTCTGTGGGTCGTTGCTCATGGATACTCTCCTTTACGTGTGGTGGTAAGTGTCGTTAATGTATCAAAGCCCTCGCGCAATGTCAAGCGTAGAGGTCCGAAATAGGTTCCATATGCAAAGGCTTATGAAGCCCTCCTCAGGCCCTTGTCGATATATTCCCGCTGAAGCCCTCTATAAATATGGGGGTTACCCCTTAGCGCCCGCGGCCGCCGCATCTGCCAGCCTGGCGCTGATGGCACTCACAAGACGGTCAGGGACGCCGTCCGGATGGCGCGACTGGACGCGCATATCGCAGATTTCGTTGACGTAATCGACGGTGACGAACCTCCCCTCCGACGTCATCGCTATCTCCGTGGAGAAGAAATCGAGCCTGCAGACGGAGCTGATCGTGCGCGTGATCGATACCAGCGGAGAGAGCGGATAGGGGCCCGCCCGGTCACCGGCGACTTCTGCGTACACGTGCGTCATGTCGTCCCACCAGCAGGGGATGATCTCTCCGCAGACGAAAAACACCCTGAACCATCCCCTCTTCCCCTCCACCTCTGCAGGCACCACCTTCTCCTGCAGGAGGTACTTGTCGTCCCGGTGGTGCTGGCGTGAATCGATGACGTCTTTAAGCGTCTCGGCCCCGGTGATCACTCCGGTTCCCCCGCCTGTCGTGTTCGCCGGCTTGATAATGAACGGGCGGCCGAGCAGTGCGAGCTGCTCGAGCGAAAGCTCCACCTTCCGTTCGCTGCTGTACGGCGATATGATGATCGTATAAGGGACCGCAATCCCGTGCGAGAGGAACTCCAGGTGCATTGTTGCTTTGTCCGCGGCCCTGCGGACATCCTCCGGCCGGTTCAGGTACCTGGTGCCGGAGGAGACCACTGCCGCGGAGAGCGCCGCGAAAGGTTTCTGATCGTGATCTGCCCTGTCCAGGAACGTGCCGATGTTCACAGAGCCGCTCCTCAGAGCCTCCGCTGCCTCACCGGCCTCCTCCGGGCCGAGCGCGGCCATCCTGACTCCTCTCGAGGCGCATTCGGCGCCGATATGCGCGATGAAATCGCGATCAAACGTCCAGTCCCACGCGACTGCAAGATCGATTCGGTCCGCCATACTCTCTGTCTGTCCGCCGGAATGAGCCCGTGTACGATACCGAAAACCGGTCCCCCTGTCAAGCTTGCTTGTAATTCAGACGGTGAAATGGTATATTTTTTTTGAAAATGGAGGGTGCGGAGTGGAGACAAATCGTGTGCGCAGAAGGGGGGCCGTTTTCTGCATGGCCTGTGCCGTTGCCGTGTGCCTGGCGGGGTGCGGGACGGCCGTGAAGACGGTTGCACCCGCGCCGAGCGCGGCGGAGACCGCACAGATGGATTTCCGGAGGGAAGTGGCCCTGACCCACTTCATCGCCGGCTCGGTCTACGAAGTGAAGGGGGAATACGCCCAGGCAGCGCTCGAATACCAGGAGGCGCTCCGCGCCGACACGAATCACGCGATGTACTTTGCGCTCGCAAAATGCTACTCGGCGCTCAACAAGCCCTCGCTCGCGCTCGACGCCGCCCGGGAGGCGGTCCGCATGGCTCCCGGAAAGATCGAATACCGGAAGCTTCTCGCCGATATATTCGCCGCCACATATGATCTTGACGGCGCGGCAGCGCAGTACGAAGAGATCATTGCACGCGATTCATCCAACGTCGAAGCCTGGTACAATCTCGCACGGGTCTACCAGGTGCGAAAACCGCTCAAGGCCCTCGAAACCTACGAGCATTTCACCGCCCGGTTCGGACCGGAATGGGACGTCCTTTTGCAGACCGCCGACCTGTGCAATAAGCTGGGGTATCCCGCCCGTGCGGCCTCCGCGCTCAAACAGATGGTGGAGCTGGACCCGGGGAACAAGGAACTTCGCCACACGCTCGCGCAGACGGAAATCCGCGCGGGAAACCTCGACGAGGCCCTTGCGGTCTACGGCGCCCTTCGTGAGATGGATACGGCAAACCTCGGCTATCAGGCGGAAATCGCGGGTATCTGGCTGATGAAAAAGGACTACCCCCGGGCCGCCGAACTGTTCAACCCGATCCTGAAGAAGGATACCGTCTCCGTCGACGTGAAAATTCACATCGGCGAGCTCTATTACGGGCAGATGGAAAAGGACTCGACGCTCGTCCCGGTGACGAAAGGCATATTCGAGACGATCCGCGATGCCAACCCGAAGGACTGGCGGCCGTACTGGTTCCTCGGCGGGATTGCCTCGAGCCAGAAAGACGATTCGACGGCGGTGAAGAATTTCCGGAGTGTCACGGAGCTGGCAAGCTGGAACGCCGACGGCTGGGTCTTCCTCTCCTCCGTGTACCTGACAAAGAACGACTTCCAGCATACCGTCGGCATACTGGAATCGGCGGTCAAAGCGGTGCCGGAGGACTTCCGCATCAATTTCTTCCTGGGTATCGCCTACAGCCGCGTCGGGAGAAATCCCGATGCCGCCCGGGTGCTCGAGAAAGCCCGCCAGATAAGTCCCCGGGACACAGAGGCCATCGCCCAGCTCGCGCTCGTCTACGACAGCATGAAGAAGAGCGACGACAGCGACAGCCTGTACGAAGAGGCGCTCAGGATCAATCCGGATTTTGCGCTCGCGCTGAACAATTATGCCTACAGCCTGGCTGAACGGGGCATGCAGCTTGACCGCGCCCTGACCATGGCGCGGAAGGCTCTGGAGGAGGCTCCCGACAATGCTTCCTATCTCGACACCATGGGGTGGATCTACTACCGGCTTGGCCGCTACCGTGACGCTGAATCGTACGTCAAGAAGGCCATCAGCCGTGGAGAAGTCAGCGCGGTCGTCCACGAGCACATGGGGGACATCTACTTCAAGCTGAACGATACGGATCGCGCCCTCGAGCACTGGAACGCGGCTCTGAAACTTGACGAGGGGAACACCACGCTCCGCGAAAAGATAACGCGCAAGTCCCTATGATCTGCAGGACGCTCCGTCTCGTTCTCGTTCTCGGGATCGGGACGGCGATGATCTCGTGTTCACCGCACACCGCCGCCGTCCTGAACGACGTGAACACGACGCCGGCCTCCGTGATCGCCGGCAGGGTGAAGCAGCGGGAGGCGGTCCTGGAGACCATGGCCGGGAGAGGGAGCGTCTCGTTCGAAACACCCGACCGGGCGGGTTCGGCCTTCTTCGACCTGTCGCTCAGGAAACCCGATTCCCTCCTGATGACATTTCAGGGACCCTTCGGCATCGGCGGCGGATTTCTTTTCCTGAGCCGCGGGAAATATGTCATGTACAGCAGTTTTGACAACAGGGTGACATCGGGGGTCCCCGGCCCCGCGGCCATACGCGCCGTCATACCGGTGGATCTCACGTTCGACCAGATCATGGATGCGTTCACGGGCGGATTCGACCTCCCGGAATCTATGCCCGTCCGCTACACCGTCGACGACGGGAAGTTCCTTCTTGTTTACGCGATCGGCGGGAAAACGCATTCGTTCTGGATCGATCCTGAATACGATATTGTCGTCAGGTACGAGGTGCACGCCGCCGGGGGGGAACTCCTCCTGGCAGTTGAGTCGTCCCAGGTTGTCCGGCGGGACAACGTGTGCGTCCCGCGTCACGTGACCGTGGATTTCCCGGATGAAGGGAAGCGGCTCTCCATTCACTACACATCGCTCGACCTGAACGCGGGGGATCTCTCCTTCGCCTACACCGTTCCCGCCGGTGCCCATTCATCAATTCGGTGAATTGCGTGTCCCCCCGCTTCCGGACTCTTGTGCTCCTGCTCCTTGTCGCCGCCTGCTCCTTCCCCGCCCTGTCACAGGACGAGATCCGCAAGCGCCAGGATGAGCTGCAGGCAATCCGCGACCAGATCCGGGACCTCGAGGGGAAGATCGGCGAACAGCAGAAGAACGAGCGTGAGACGCTCGACCTGCTTGACAGCTACGAAAAAAAGGCCACCCTCCTGCGCCGCCTCATCACCCGTCTGAAGAACGACGAAACGACGCTCACGCGGCGCATCGAGAACACCCGCAAGGGGATGGAAAAACTCGAGAACCAGCTCTCGTTTCTCAGGAACCACTACGCTTCGTATGTCGTCTCGATATACAAGCGCGGGCGGACGCGCGACCTCGAGCTGCTCCTGTCGTCGAATTCCATCAACCAGGTGTACATCCGGAACCAGTACCTCAAGCGCTTTACCAACCAGCGCAGGCGGGACGCCCAGGCGATCGCACTCAAGCGGAAGCAGATCGAAGACACCCAGGCACAGCTGCATATCCAGCTGAGCGAAGAACAGCGCCTGCTGGCCGAGAAAGGAGCCGAGGACGAGCGGCTTGCTTCGCTCGCGGCGGACCGCAGGGATGCGCTGACGAAGATCCGGAAGGACAAGAAGTTCGCCCAGCGCGAGATCGAAAGGCAGATGAGGGCGGCCAAAGAGCTCGAGGGCCTTATCGCCCAGTTGATTGAAGCGGACAGGATCAAGAAGGAACACGAGGCAGAGGAAGCCCGCAAATCGCGCATCCCCGTCCCCCCGGTTACCGGCGGGAGCTTTGAGGGGCGGAAGGGCAAACTCCGGTGGCCGGTCAGCGAAGGGGGCGTGGTGGCGCATTTCGGTCCCCAGACGCATCCGACGCTCAAAACGATAACGCAGAACACGGGGATCGACATTGCAGCCAAAGTCGGCTCGCCGGTCAGCACCGTTGCGGACGGTCAGATCTCGAAGATACTCTGGCTCCCTTCGTACGGGAACCTCGTCATTATTTCGCACAACGGAGGCTACTACACGGTCTACACGCACCTGGCGGAGATCAGCGGCGCGGAGGGGGAAAAGGTCAAGGAAGGGGAGGTGATCGGGTACACCGGGGAGGCGCTGAACGGCCCCCGCCTGCATTTCGAGATCTGGAAGGGGAAAGAGAAGCAGAACCCTGAACAGTGGCTCGGGCGGCAATGACAAAACGCGAGTGGATTTTCATAGGCGGCGTGATCCTCGCAACACTCGGTGTTCTGTTTCTTCTTCGCTCGCCGCTCGCACTCGTCGAGAATCAGGTGACGCACCTCCGGTACGACGTCCGCGGCGACAGGAAGGCCGACACAAACATCGTCGTGATCTATATCGACCAGGATGCCATCAGGTCGCTTCACTGGCCCGTCAGGCGGAATTTCTACGGGTTGATGCTGAAGGCACTCTACGATCTGCACGTCCGGGCCGTAGGGATCGAGGCACTGTTCGAGGACCCGAACCCGGAATACCCGGAGTATGACGATCTTCTTGCCCGCATGTGCCTTCTCTCCGGCAATGTGGTCCTCACCTCCTATTTCGACACTGTCGCCGCGCCCGGCGCGATGGCGGCGCAGGATTCTCTCCCGGCGGGAATCTTCGACTATCCCGCCGTCCTTGACGACGTTCCTTCGGCGGAGGGAGCCCATCTTCCGTTTGCGGCGCTCCGGAGAGCTTCCGCCGGCATTGGCCATGTCAATATCAGTGTCAATGCCGACATCGATCTCTTTCTCGGAGACGGCCCGGCCAGGATCCCGGCATTCGGCCTGGAGGCGGCGCGGGTGTACAGTGGGACCGTTCGGAGCGGCGTCGTGTGCCGGGACAGGAGCATCCGGTTCCGCCGGGAAACGGGCGCCTCCGGATTCACGACGACCGCGCCCGCCGGTGGGACAATCAACCTCCCCGGAGGAATAGGATCGTTCGCGGCGTATCCGTTCCTCGACGTTCTCCGCTCATATGACGCGCTCCGGTCGGACAGGCCCGCACCGCTCCCCGTCGCCCGGCTCCGGGGAAAGCTCGTGCTCATAGGCTTCATCGCCGAGGGGCGGAGCGTCTTTATGCCGACACCGGTCGATCCTCATCTCCCAGCGGTGCTCCTCCACGCCTCCCTGGTTGACAATATTCTCGGAGACCGTTTCCTTGTGTACGTCCCCTCCTGGATCATGATCCTCGTCTCGATCCTCTCGGGCCTCCTGGGCGCCTGGGGGTCGCTCGCGCTCCGGAGCCCCCTGAACCGCCTGCTGCTCGCAGGCATCCCCGTCGCGCTCACGGCAGTCTCATTCGTCCTGTTCGTCACCTCGGCGGTCATCCTCCCGCTGATCATGCCTCTTGTCGTCTGGGGTGCCGCCGGCGGCGCGGGTCTCCTCAGGCGGCACCGCCGCACGAAGGTCCACCTGGAGAGCGTGGAATCCGAGAAACGGGACATCCTCGAAAGGCTCCGCGACAGGGAAGCGAAGGTCGCCATGCTGGAACAGGAACTCGTCACGATGGAAACCGCCCGCCCGGGCGAGCGGGCGGAGGATCTCGTCGATGAACTCCGCCGGTATCGCGCCGAGATCAGGACGCTCTCCTCGCAGGCGGACGATATGGACGCCGTGGAGCCTCCCGGGCAGGAAGCCGCAGCCGAGCGCGCCGAATTCGAATCCATCATTTACAGCAAAATCGGGCCGATGACTGGCGTCATCGAATTTGTGGCCAAAATTGCGCCGAGCGACTCCCCCGTCCTGGTTCTGGGCGAAAGCGGTACCGGGAAAGAGCTCAT
>DATJPH010000658.1:0-2015 GCA_035506475.1 Bacteroidota bacterium
TGCGCCGCCTCCACGAACGCCCTGAACTCGGTTTTTGCGTCGAGGCCGAGGAGGGGCTCGGAGAGGTTCTCGTCGACATCATAGGGGTTCCGTATGGCGTACGGGGAGCCGAGCGTCCCCTTGTTCCCGTCATGTCCGATAGAGGTGATCGGAAGGAGATGCACCGTGTCGGCCCCCAGCCGCTTGATGTAGGGGAGCATCGCGATCGCCTTCAGGAACGTCCCCGTCTCCCGGAACCCCTCGCTGTTCGCCGGGAGTTCGAGCCGCCCGCTCCCGTCATGGTCGAACGCCGATGTCGTGCGGACGAACATATTGTAGATCACCGCGTCCCTCGTCCATTCTCCAGCGGAACCAACGGGGGGGGGCGGGGGAACGGCGTTCATCGCCCGGCGGACCGCGCCGAGATAGTAGTCGAACGGATCGACGCTCACGGATTTTCCGCCCCCCTCCGCCGAGACCCAGAGCCCGGGGACGGCGTAGCGGAACTTCTCTCCTTCGTGAGCTTTTTTCACGCGCTTGAGGGCGTCCTCGATGACGCCGAGCGCGACGGGTGAGGCGACTGTCTCCATGAGATGTTACCGGCCGAATATGTCCTTGATGATCCAGGGCGCCGGCGAAGCGCCCGGGACGGTGATTGACCTGTGGCGCACGGGGAATTCCTCGCCGGGTGTCCACTCCCCCGCCCTGCCGCTGTTCGTGTACTTGTACTGCACCTCAGTCCCCGCCGGCAGCGTGACCCTGAGCGACCAGATGCCGTCCCCCGCCACAGAGTCCCCCTCAAGTCCGTCATCCCTCATGGGAACGACGTTCGGCTTCCAGTTCCCGAGAAGGGGGAGATTCCCTGCAATGAAAACGGCACGGGAAACATGCACCGCGCGCGCGTCGCATGTAAAGAGCAGAGTCAGATCCCCGGCGGCGCTCTTTGCCATCACTCCCTGTGTTTGCGGAGCCGGGTGCTCGTCCGTGATGATCGGCGCAAACCCGGGGGACCGGACCTCAGCGCCGGCCTTCCGTGCAAATGAATAGATGTTCTCAAGGTGTACGCGGTACGCGGTGTCGAACGGTTTGTCTCCCCCGGGCGCGGTCTGGTCGTCGCCGTACCACCAGAACCAGTCCGAGCCCTCGGCGGCGTACATCTCTTCCCACGCCCTGTAGGCAAACCAGGCGGCCGAACCTCCGGGTCCGGGGGGAGGCGAGGCCGGATCAGGCCTGGCGAGCCCGGAGGAGGCCAGGTCCCTGCGCGCCCGGAGAAGGTATTCCCACGCCAGGTTCTCCTCCTTTTCGCCTATCCAGGTGTCAAAATTCGCATTGATCCATGAACCGGGCCAGAGCGTTTTCATTGCCGGAAGTGCGGCCACGGGATGCGCGGGGATCCCCCTGAGGGGGTTCCCTGCGATATACTCCGCCGTCGTCGTCGTGATGATCCGCCCGGAAGCGGCAAGATGCTCGAGCTTCCTGTAGAGTGCCGCGATGAACTGTTTTCCGTCCATGTCCTTCGCGTAGTGCTCCCAGGCGTTCTCGCCATCAAGTATCACTGTGAGAAGGAGGTCGCTTCCGCCGCGGGGAGGGGCACGGTCAAGCACCTCGCGGACGAAGTCCTCCGCAGCCTCCTCCCCTGTGAAATTCTGGTACGTGAAACCGATCCTGTCCGAGAGGTCGGTATCCCGGAAGACGAGCGTAAGCCAGCGGCCGTCGCCTGAAGGGAACCTGTACGGTGTGGTATTCGGCATCCCGGGCGGATCGGACTTCGAGAGGTTCCTGACGTCGCTCGCACTCCATGTGATCCCGTTATCGGTGAAGTCGTGCAGCACCCCCTGCGAGAGCGCCCCCTCCCCGGGCCACATACCCTCAGGGGGATGTCCGAACACCGCGGTGAAAAGCGCGACGGCTTTCGCGACCTGGGCTTCCGCATCTTCCGGGTATGCAAATCGCGCGGGGAGCGAATCCGAGGGCTGGCACACCCGGGCCACGTCCGAGTCGTCGATAAGAGGGAGTATCGGATGCGTGTACGGCGT
>DATJPH010000659.1:0-2447 GCA_035506475.1 Bacteroidota bacterium
GCGGTCCATCCGCAATCCGCTCACCTTACGACGAGCAGCTTCTTCCCCGATTTATAACCCGGTGCTTTCAGCCAGTAGAAATACGCGCCGCTGGCCAGGCCGGTCGCGTCAAATCTCACGTCATGAAATCCGGCATCGCAATCACCGTCGAGCAGCACCCTGACGCACTGTCCTGCCAGGTTGTAGACTGACAGCGTTACGTGTGTGCGATGGGGAATCGCAAACCGGATCGTGGTCGTCGGGTTGAAAGGATTCGGAAAATTCTGCCCGAGCGCGAATCGCCCGGGGAGCGACGAGCCGTCCCCGTGGACGGAGGTGAACGGTTGTGAGCTTCTGAGTATGCCGGCTCCCTCCGTGCCGATGAAAATGTATTCGCCCTTTCCTCTGGTGAGTGACTGCACTCCCGCGTTTGAGAGTGAAGTGCCAAGCAGCAACCAGTGATCCCCCTCGTCTGTCGATGTGTAGAGCGATCCCCCATTGGGACCTGTCGTCCCCGCAAAGAGCGTCCCGTTTGGATGCGTCGCAAGGAAATTGACCGACCATTCGGACCAGCCTGCAGGGACAAACACCCACGATGTCCCGCCGTTCGTGGATCGGCTCATGTACGGGCCCTCCCCCCCTGCCAGAATATGCTGGCGGGCAGTCACTGTCAGCGCGGATGTCGGGTGCCAGGGCATGCCGCTTCCCCGCCAGTTTGTGCCGCCGTCGGTGGAGACAAACACGCCCCCTGAGTCCGTCCCGACGTACACTGTCCCGATCGAATCGACCGCGAGGACATGTGCAGTCTGGAGGAGAATGGGGAAATTCGATCGCGTCCAGCTGCTGTCCCCCTTTTTCATTTGATATACCGACCAGCCCGCCGCCAGCAGGTCCCCGGCCTTGTTGACAGCAAGCGACCGGATGGCAATGTCCCCCTCCCCCCGCTGTGCCCAGCTCTGCCCGCCGTCCTTCGAGCGGAAAACGCCGTTGCCCTCGGTGCCGGCGTACACCAACCCGCTGTCTCCCTCCGCCAGCGCGGTAACATCCGTCGTTGAAAGCCCCTTATACGATTGTTTCCATGTCGTGCCGTCGTCCGTCGAACGGAAAATCGCCCTGTTTGTCGCTGCAAGGAGGATTCCTGATTTGGTCCAGAGAAGTGCACGTGCGGAAATTGATGTCAGGCCGTTGTACGGAAAATCCCAGGTGAGACCGTCGTCCGTTGACCGCATCAAGCCGTTTTCCGTTGTTCCGGCGAAGATCTCGCGCGTCCGCCCGACCTCAATGCACGTGAACACCATGCTCGTGAATCCAACCGGTGACCAGGAGCGTCCGTGATCCTGGGAGATGTAGAGTCCGCGGTCCGCCCCGGCGAGTACCCACCCCGCCCCTGTCAGTGCGAGGGCATTGACGCTGCCGCCGGGCAAACCGGATTGTGTCCACGTCACGCCGTTGTCAGTCGACTTGACGATCCCACCGCCGATGGTGCTGGCCATCAGTTGCCCGGTTGTATCCTCGACTAACGATGTGACGGGGATCTCGGACAGTCCCGTGGGCATCCAGGACGCCCCGAAATCAGTGGAGTGGAATAACCCGGCCGACCACGTGCCTGCAAATACCTGCCCGTCATTCCGGACGCAGATGAATTTGATCGCGGAATCAGCCAGACCGGCTCTCGTCCTGGACCAGTGCGCGCCGCCGTCGGACGACCTGTACACGCCGGCTGCCCCCGTGGACACGAATATCCATCCCGACGTATCCGCGGCGATGGCATTCGGAGAGCTGAGCGAGTCTCCTCCGCCCGCAGGAAACCATGTCTCGCCCGCGTTCGTCGAACGGTAGATGCCGCCGGAGACACCGACCAGAATCCCGTTGTCGGGAGTCGCAGCGAGCGCACTTGCATAAAAGTCGGGCAGGCCGGCGTTGATGTGCGTCCAGTGATCGCCTCCGTCCGTGGATCGGAACACTCCGCCGTAGGCAGTCGCGGCGAATTCATCTCCCGCGGAGTCGAACGCAACAGAGGTTATATTGTCGCACGACGGGGCACTCGTCGGCAACCAGAACCCCGACTGGGCGAGAACTCGTGAAGGTGTTGCGGCAAGGCAGGTGATACAGATCGCCGCTACGAAGACCGGCCTGGGATTCATGGGACGTCCTTCCAAAGCGCGATGGGGGGCTATGAAGTGCCCCCGGAGGGTCTCTTGAGGATCCAGAGACTGAATGTCGAAAAAAGCACCAGGCCTTCCTCATCACGCGATGAAGAAGGCCTGTGCGAAAGAGCGGACGATCCGCTGCTACAATATACCTCCCCGGTGGGGGACATTCAATTGCGGAATCGATACGGGTGTGAGTGAGCCCCGCCTTTGCGAAAAATGTATCATTCGGCCGGGATCTTCAGGGCCCGTACCTGTCAGGGTTCGGGGGGCCGCATGACCCACCGCTGCCTGTGCAGCGGATCGGCGTCCGCAAAG
>DATJPH010000660.1:0-5776 GCA_035506475.1 Bacteroidota bacterium
AAGGCCGAGCTCGTGCCGACCCTGCAGGAGCGGATTACGCAGAAAACGAAGGAAGACGGCGTCTTCGAACGGTGGCTCCTGGATCAGCTGAAATACGAGCACCATATCACCGCCAACAGGAAATCGGAATGAAGGTATCGTCGGATCCACAAACGAAAAGGACGCCAACCTATGCGTAAGAATCTCGGGGGGTTGCTCATTGTGGCGGCGATGGGGATTCTCGCCGTGTCGTGCAACAACAACAGCAGTACGAACGGGCCCCAGGCGGGGAAAGCGAGCGTGACCGGCATCGTGACAGATCAGACGACCCAGTCCCCGCTTCCCGGCGTCACGGTCTCGGCGCAGCCTCTGGGCGCCAGCGCCACCTCGATGGTCACGGGGACCAACGGCAGCTACAGTTTCGAGTTCACGATCGACAGCACGTCGTCGGTGGTCCTCTCGTTCCATATCTCGGGCTGGCGCGACACGTCAATCGTCACCCCGATCAAGTCCAACAGCGCCCCGGCAACGTTGAACGTCGCGATGGTGCGCCGCTCGCAGATCAGCGGCGGCGGCGGGAGCGGGATCGCGCAGACGATCGCGTTTATGGGGGCGGTCCCACCCGAGATCGCCGTGAAGGGCGTCGGCGGCTCGGAAACAACGACGCTGACGTGGGAGGTGAGAGATTCCCTCGGACTCCCCGTGGACGTCTCTCATGCGATCCAGCTGACGTTCTCCATTGCGAGCGGCCCGGTTGGCGGCGAATTCATCTCGCCGACGGTCGTCACCACAAACACAGTCGGCCAGGCGATCATGACGCTCAGTTCGGGCATCCGGTCCGGCGTCGTCCAGGTCGTGGCGACGGGGACCGTCGCCTCCGGTACGGTGACGACGTCCCCGGTACGGATCATCATCGACGGCGGCTTCCCCGACCAGGCGCATTTCACGGTCGCCGCGCATAACTACAATATGCCCATCCTCGGGACCATGGGGGTCCACAACCCCATCAGCGTGCTTGTCGGCGATAAGTGGAGCAACCCGGTGGCGCCGAACACTGCGATCTATTTCAGCAGCACCGCCGGCGTGATCCAGCCGAAGGTCTTCACCAATGCCGACGGTCAGGGCTCGGCGGACCTTATCAGCGGTAACCCTGCCCCGCTCGGCGTCTACGCTGCGCCGGTGAACGGCGCCCGTCCCTCCGGCGACGGCTATCACTACATCGCGGCAAGGACGGTCGGCCAGGCAGGCGCGACGATCAAAGACAGCATCCTTGTGCTCTGGAGCGGCCCCGCGATCATATCGAATTTTGCCCCGACGACGTTCAACATCTCCAACGGCGGGAGCGCGACGTTCACGTTCACCGTCGCAGACGCGCTCGGCCATCCGCTGGCGGCCGGAACGACGATATCGGTCGTCGCGACGATTCCGCCTCCGCCCGATCCGAACGCGCCCCAGAACACCGTTCTCGTCACGTTCGGTCTGAACGGATCCTATACGCTCAATGACGTCCTTGTGCCCGGCCCGCAGACGACGCAGTTCAGCTGCAGGCTGAGCGACGGCAACACGGCGCTCAACGACTCGCTGCTCGGCCAGCGGACGACGCTCACCGTGTTCGTCACCGGCCCCAACGGGCAGGCGTCCTATACGATTGACGGCCTCGTGCATTAACGAAGAAGGCTGTTCCGTTCCAGGGGCCCCTGCGGACACGATCCGCAGGGGCCTTTTTTTGTAGTGTCATTGCGAGCCCGCTTTTCCGGGCGAAGCAACCACCCGATTTGATTTTCCGCGCCGCGTGCCGTAGCTTAGAAATCGGGCGTTCGGCGCCCGGACGGGGGTCGCCCCCGGTGCTCTCCATTTCACAAGCGCAGGATCATGGACCACTCGATCACAATCCGCGGTGCGCGGGTTCACAATCTGAAGAACGTCAGCATCGACATCCCCAGGGAACGGCTCGTCGTGGTGACAGGGGTCAGCGGCTCCGGCAAATCGAGCCTTGCCTTTGACACGATCTACGCGGAGGGACAGAGGCGATACGTGGAGAGCCTCTCCTCGTATGCCAGGCAGTTCCTCGAGCGGATGGACAAGCCGGACGTCGACCTCATACAGGGGATCGGCCCGGCGATGGCGATCGAGCAGAAGACGAACACCCGCAACCCGAGGTCCACCGTCGGGACGACCACAGAGGTGTACGATTATCTCCGGCTCCTCTTTGCACGGGTGGGGCGCACGTACTGCCGCAATTGCGGGAGGATGATCACGCGCGACTCCGTCAGGACGGTGGAGTCAGCCCTGGAAGAAAGGCGAGCCGCCGCGGGGACGGATCTGAGGATCCTCGTGACGTTTCCCCTGCCGACCCATCCCCGGGAGCCGCTGGCGGAATCGCTCAGGAACATACAGAAAGAGGGATTCTTCCGGATCGTCGTCGGCGAGGAGATCATCGATCTCAACGAGGCCGTTCCCCCCTCCAGGATGCCCGCCGGCGGGATCCAGGTGCTCGTGGACCGGCTCGTCTTCAGCGGCGACGGGAAGAACGACCGCCTTGCCGACTCGGTGGAATCGGCGTTTGCTTCCGGGAACGGCCTGGCATCGCTCGTCATCCTCGGCGCCGGGGATCCGCTCCGGTTCAACCAGAAATTTTCATGCCCCGACTGCCGCATCGATTACGAGGAACCCGACCCCCGGCTGTTCTCATTTAACAATCCGTTCGGTGCGTGCCCGGAATGCCAGGGGTTCGGGCGGGCGGTCGGGATCGACATGGACCTCGTCGTCCCCGACAGGCGCAGGACGCTCCGCGAGGGGGCGATCCAGCCCTGGTCGACGCCGAAATTCAAGGAATGGCTCCGCGCCCTGGTCCGCTCCTCCCAGAAGGCGAAGATCAGGCTCGATGTCCCGTTTGCCGACCTTGATGAGCGGGAGATCAAGCTCATCAGGGAGGGGGGGGACGACTTCGAGGGGCTGGACAAGTTCTTCCGCATGATCGAGAAGAAGTCCTACAAGATCTACTACCGTGTGCTCCTGAGCAGGTACCGGGGGTACACGACCTGCCCCGCCTGCGGCGGAGCACGGCTCCGGCCGGAAGCCCTCGCTGTCCGCGTGGGGGGGAAGGGGATCGCCGCTGTCGTGGGGATGACGATCGCGGAGGTGAGGAGGTATCTCGGCTCCCTCGGGCTGACGGGGGAAGAATCGGCGATTGCCCGGAGGATCATGGACGAGCTGAACAGGCGCATCGCCTACCTTGACGACGTGGGGATCGGCTACCTGACACTGGACAGGCTCTCGAGCACCCTCTCGGGGGGGGAATCTCAGAGGATCAACCTGGCCACCTCGCTCGGGTCCTCGCTCGTCGGCGCGGTCTACGTCCTTGACGAGCCGAGCATCGGCCTCCACCCCAGGGACAACGACCGGCTCATACGGATACTCTTCGCGCTCAGGGATGCGGGGAACACGGTTATCGTTGTCGAACACGACGCCGACATGATGCGCGCGGCCGATTTGATCGTGGACATGGGGCCGAGGGCCGGTGAGCGGGGCGGCGAGGTGATCGCTTCCGGGACGCCCGCCGAAATCCTGCGGGACGCCGGTTCTCTTACCGGTGCTTACCTTGCGGGGAGGATGCGCATCCCGGTTCCCGCCCGCCGGCGGGCCCGCTCCGGGCGTGAAATCCGCATCGAAGGGGCTTCCCGGCACAACCTGAAAGGGATCGATGTCACCTTCCCGCTGGACATGCTCGTGTGCGTCACCGGGGTGAGCGGAAGCGGGAAGAGCACGCTCGTGCACGAGGTCCTCTACGGGGGCCTCAAGCGCGAGATGGGGGAGACGGGGAGCCGCGAAGGGCCCTACCGGAACATGACGGGTCATGAGCAGATCAGCGGCGTGGAGCTCGTGGACCAGTCCCCGATCGGGAGGACCCCCCGGTCAAACCCGGTCACGTACATCCAGGTGTTCGACCAGATCAGGGCGCTGTTTGCGGGGACGCAGTCGGCGAAGATTCACGGGTACACGCCGGGGATGTTCTCCTTCAACGTCCCTGGCGGGCGCTGCGACGAGTGCGAGGGGGACGGCGTCGTCAAGGTCGAGATGCAGTTTCTGGCGGACCTGTTTCTTCCGTGCGACGTGTGCAAGGGGAAACGGTACAAGAAAGAGATCCTCGACGTCCGCTACCGCGGGAAGAACATCGACGACGTGCTGGCCATGACGGTCACGGAAGCCATCGAGTTCTTCTCCCGGGACGCGTCGGGGCGGAAGGTCGCCGGGAGGTTGAAGGTCCTTGATGAGGTCGGCCTGGGCTATATCCGGCTCGGCCAGCCGGCGACCTCCCTCTCCGGCGGAGAGGCGCAGAGGATCAAGCTTGCGGCGCACCTTGTCACGCCGGCTTCCGACCGTCACGTCCTCTTTATCTTCGACGAGCCGACGACCGGCCTCCACTTTGACGACATCGCGAGGCTCCTCCGCTGCTTCAACGCGCTCATCGATGCGGGGAATTCCGTGGTGATCATCGAGCACAACCTCGATGTGATCAAGTGCGCCGATTATGTCGTTGATCTCGGACCCGAGGCGGGGGAAGCGGGAGGGAGGGTTGTGTGTGCAGGGACGCCGGAGGAAATTGCGCTCAATCCGGCGTCATACACGGGGAAGCATCTGTCTGCCTCGCTCGCATCGTGACACCCATCACTAACGGGAATCGCGGGACTTTGTAGGTTGATCACGCCGTAACAAAGAAAGGCATTGGTACTGCTGCGGAAGAAGGGGATTTCCGGAGTGTGCCAGTGCCTTTCGCCATTAGTATCCGAGCCCGACGTTCAGCGTGATATAGAACCCGCCGAAATCCTTCTTCGTCGCGGCAAGGAGGCCGGTGTTCGTGTCGTAGAGCGACGGGAGCCCGTCACCCAGCAGGTAGGTGAAGTAGTACCGGAAATTCACGCCGAATACCCCCGAGTGCTCCCCGCCGAAATTCGCCCCGAATCCGACGTATGCCGAGGCCGTGTAGTGCGGTGTACCGCGGCTGAAGCTCTTGAAGAATTCGACCTCGTTGATGGCGATTGTTCCGTCCGGTTGGGGGACCAGGTCCACGAAGGGGGACATGTAGATGAGCGTGGGGCCGACGGCGAGGTTCACGTACGGGCGGAACGTATCGACGATGTCCTCCCGGAACAGCCTGTACTGCACGCCGAACATCAGCGGAAACACCATGAACCGGTTCAGTTTGCCGGGGACCGTCGTATTGCCGTAGATGTCGTACTGCTCCACCTCCCTCGAATCCTTCGCTTCGGAGACGGAGAAGTTGACGAACCCGAACAGGTCCGGGCTGAACTCGCGCCTGTAGAACGTCCCGAGGCCGAACCCGTTTGTCGAGAGCATAATGTCGACCCCCCAGGTATTGAGGTACTCCCCCTGGTCGTATGTCGAAGTCCCGCGGGCCGTGCTGTCGGGCTGCCCGGGGTACGAGCGGGATTGGGCGGAAACGGGCACACTCCCCGCCAGCAAGAGTACCACAACAATAAGCGATATGCTCTCTGTTCTGCGCATGGTCCCCTCGATCCTAGTGTTGGCGCCTGTCGTATTGTTAGAGAACGCGGTAGAGGCCGAGCTTCAGGTAACGGGTTTCCGGAACCGACGGGAGCACGGGGTGGTCGGGCCCCGCACCCCGCCATTCGAGAAGCTGCAGCTGCCGCCCCTCCTTCCGGGCGGCGTCATCGACGATTTCCTGGAACACCTCGGGAAGAATGTGATGGGAACATGAGGCGGTCATCAGCAGCCCGCCCCGGGGGATCAGGGGGAGCGCCTCGAGGTGAAGCGT
>DATJPH010000661.1:0-6014 GCA_035506475.1 Bacteroidota bacterium
GGGGGTTTGACGCTTCGCTCAGGAGTGATGTCCCGGGAATCGTCGAGTCGACGATCTACAATCTTGTTGAGTACAAGAGCTTCTTCCCGGAGCGCGAGTATGCCCGGTTTGTCCGCGCGCTGGGCGAGATTGCCCGCAACAGCGCGGATTCGACGATCGCGTACAAGGCGATGATCGCCGGCATGTATCTCTCTTACGGTTCAAGGGTGGATGACGCTTCGGTGTTCACGCCGTACAATCACGAAACGGCGTTCAAGGCAGTCGCGGACCAGCTCGCAAAGAAGTTCCTCCTCTCAGAGTCCACGCGGTAAAAGGGGAAGCGCACCTGAAGGGGAGCCGGGCCGACCAAGTGTCTGACGGGGAGTATCTTCCGGAACGCGGTGAACGATCCTGATGCGGTCCGGTCGATCGAGTGTTTACGCGGATCGTGTTACGCGTGCTTCTTCAGCGGTGCGTGTGAGCTGTCCCGCCGGCAGGCAAATAACGATGATTGAAGTCCGCCTCGCAGGAGGGGCAGACCCGCCGCGTGACGTCCGCATCAAGTGACGCCTGGGGGATCTGCTGCTTGCACGCGATGCAGATCCCGTATGTTCCTGATTCCAGCCTGAGGAGCGCACCGCGCAGATCGTCAAGGTGGGCATCGCTCCTGAACGAGAGGAGGGGCTCAATGCCCGCCGCCGAGTTCAGGAGACTTCTGAGAGAATCCGGTGGCGGGTCGAAGTCGTATGCGGTCTTCAGGTGCGCGAGGATCTCAATGAGGATCTTGTGGCGGGTGGACCGTTTGCTGTAACGCATAGATCGTTCCCGGTCAACTGGCGTTGCTTGATCAGCGAGGGCCTCGCAGGAGGACTAAGGAGAGGAGGTCGGGTGGGCTGCGATCAATCTATACAGCCCGACGCGAAAAGTCAATGGAAAATGGCAAAATGACAGATTTTCCTTTCCTGCGCAAATGGCATGCGCGGGGCCGGGCAATGTGGAAAGGGCCCCCGCCGGATTTCTGATCAGAGTGACCTTTTCACCTTTCTCAATCAGTCGTCAAGCTCCTCCGACCACGGGGACGGGATTTCCCTGTTTTCCGTCCGTACGACAGAGTCGTGTCGGACGAAAAACAGTTTTGGAATTCCTCCTCCGGTGATTTCCCCCATCTGCTTGGCGGTGATAAGACGAACGTCGAAATTGGGATTGAAATGGCTCTTGTAGATTGCGGCGGCGGAGTCCGTACCAATGCCTAGCGCGACGATCTCATGCACCCGCTGCATCGTCTTGTATGCTTTGACGTTTTCCGTCGCATTCCAGCAGTGGGGGCACGTGACGCTCATGGCGAACACGAGGTACGTCGAATCCGGGCTTGTATGGACGAGCGGCCCCAGGGGCGTGTCCTGGATCTTCTTGTTGAGCCAGGGCTCGGAACTATAAATGGGGTATACCAGGGAGAGGCCGGAGAGGGCGAACGACGCCGCGCCGACAAGTGAGAGAAAGCCCAGGCGCCAGGGGGCAGGCGAGGGTGGCACGGGCCTTCTGAACAGGAGAAAGGAGAGTCCCAGGAAAAGGATGTTCCGCCCGAACGAAACAAGCGGAGTGGTGTCGAGTGCGGATATGACGCCGAAGCAGCCGCAGTGGTTCAGGCCGTTTGCGAAATGCGCGTAGGCATACCCGGCGGTAAACAGGACGAGAAAGATCATGGAGACCAGCGCCAGCACCCTGGTCCTCACAAACAGCAGGAGTCCGAATCCGAGGAGTATCTCGACGGGAGGGACGGCGATCGCCACGTACGTGAGCGCATCTCCCGGCACGCCGTAGTTGTATATCGACATGAAAAACGCCAGCACGTCAAGAAGCTTCCCCACCCCGGATGTTATGTAAAACACTCCGAGGACGATCGCCAGCACTCTCGCAGTCATCGAATCCTCCATCACGTGTGAAGGTTGATTCACCCATCTGGTTCCCCGCCGGCTTCCTGTCCCCGGTCAGCCCGCACAGCTCCCCGTCGCGCCGGAGTTCACCGGCTGAACACCTGGGTCCAGAACTGGGTGTACTGGTTCCATTTCATGAAGTTGATTCCCCAGTGGGGGCTTGCGCCCGTTGTCCAGTTCGTCACCCTCCCTTTGCCGTGCGACCGCGACGCGAACAGGGGGTACCACGTCCCCTGGTTCTGGATCTCGACGATGCTGTCGGATCCTTTCCTGAGGCTCGTCTCGTTGAATCCGAGGAGTGCAGGAACCGTCGACCAGTCGATGCCGCGCACCGCGGGGTGGCCCGGCATCGTGCACCTGACCTCGTAACCGGCGGTGGATTCGATAAGGTCGTCGTGCGGCAGGCAGACGACGGGGAAGAGGTCATGCAGCCGCGACCTCCCCCAGCCCCCTTTCCCCAGCTCCCCTCCGAAGCTGTACCACCCTCCGTTCATGTGAAAGTGTCCGCCGCGCGCTATCCACTCGCGGAGGCTATCGAACCTGTCGGGGAACGTGACCGGCCGGTCCCCCCATTTTCCCCGCTGGAAGAAGTCAGGGTGGAGCATCAGGCATTTCGTCTCCACGTCCGCGAAGACGATCGACGTGCACCAGCCGAGCCTCTCGGTAAACTCGTCCGGCGACATGTGGTAGAGCTCCCACGACGGCTGTGAGATCACTTCGGCCCCCGGGATTGTCCGGAGCGCCTCCACGAACGGGCGCGCGTAGTTGAGCATCTCGACGTCCTTTTTCTCCGATTTAAACGGGGACTCGACGTATGTCTGTCCGAGCTGAATGCACCAGTTTCCCACGTGCCAGATATGAATCGGGTCGCTCATAGAAACCTCTCCTGAAGGGGGATTGCGGAAGGACTGCCGGCCTAAAGTAGTCGAGAAGTTGGGGAAAATCAATCCGCCGCCACACTTCTTTCGGGTTGACTGTCTCAGGCTCATCACCTATCATATCTGAGGTTTCCCTCCCTCAATTCTCGAAGGTTTGCTCGCATCCTCTGATGTCACAGACTCCGGTCATACAGGGCGGATCCGGCAGGGTCCACGTCCGCGTCAGGCGGGGGAAAATCCTGACGCGCCAGCTTGCGTTCGACACGGGGTTCACGCTCGGGCGCGGCGACGGGTGTGACGTCCAGTTTGCGGACGAGAACGTAAGCACCGGCCATGCCTCCGTCCTGCAGGAGGGGAATCTCTGGTGGCTTGAAGACCTGGCAAGTACGAACGGGACATTTATCGGGGGGAACCGGATCACGGGAAGGGTCCCGCTCCCGCTGAAGAAAGACGTGCACTTCGGGAGGAAGGGCCCGGTTGTTCTCTTTGTCCTGGAAGAACAACCCGCCTCTCCCGCTCCCGGCGGGCCGGAGCGGCGCATCGGGAGGACGCAGGTTATCCGGCGGTACTTCGAGGGGACTGCGGGAGGGAGGGTCGGCGACCGGACGCTCCTCATCCGCGAAGCGTTCAGGACCGTGCGTCGCCGGTACAGGCTCCGGTACTGGATCGCGATCGGGGCGGTCACGGCGCTCCTTCTCCTGGCGGTGCTTGCCATCGTTCAATACCGGGCGCGCATCGAGCAGCTGCAGAAGCTCCATGCGACCGCGGCAGAAGTCTTCTACACGACCAAATCCCTCGAGCTTCAGCTGGCGAAGTTGAGGGCGGAGGTCGAGAAAACAAACGACGTGAAGTTCAGGGAGGAACTCCGGGAAAAACGGGAGGAGCAGGAGGCTCTCCAGGTGAAGTATATCGATTTCCTGGACGAGCTCGGGATCTCCCGTGAGAAGCTCTCCCAGGAGGACTGGCTCATCTACCGGGTGGCGCGCCTCTTCGGTGAATGCGACGTGAGCATGCCTGCGGAGTTCCTGGAGAAGGTGAAGGAATATATCCGCTTCTGGCAGAGGGGGCACCGGCTCGTCAGGGCCGTGGAACGCGCGCGCCGACAGAACCTCGCGCCGGTAATCTCAAGCACGCTCCTTTCGTGTGATCTCCCCCCGCAGTTCTTTTACCTTGCGGTCCAGGAGAGCGGGCTCGACACGCTGGAGTGCGGTCCTGAAACCCGTTCGGGGATTGCCAAGGGGATGTGGCAGTTCATCCCCGCGACCGCCTGGAAATACGGCCTGCAGACCGGCCCGCTGATCGACATCCGGAAGGCCGATCCGCACGACGAGAGACATGCCTTCAGGAAATCGACCGAAGCGGCCGCGCACTACCTGAGGGACCTCTACGACACGGAGGCGCAGGCTTCGGGACTCCTTGTGATGGCCTGCTACAACTGGGATGAGAATAAGATACGGGAGATGCTCTCCACGATGCCGGAGAATCCGCGCCAGCGGAACTTCTGGAATCTCCTGGCCCGTCACACGCTCCCCGAGGAGACCTACAACTACGTCTTCTACATCGTCTCCGCCGCCGTCATAGGGGAGAACCCCCGTCTCTTCGGGTTCGATTTCGACAGGCCCCTGGCGGACCTCCCCCCCGATTCCACCGTCGGCGGTCACTTCAGCCGGTAGATCTTCCCTTCGAACGAGCAGAGATAAAGTTCCCCTGCGTCGTCAAGGCCGAACGACACGATCGGCAGATGCGTGGAGGCTATCTCGCGCGAAGTGACGGCGCCTCCGGCGGTGCGCCGCAGTGACCAGATCTTCCCGTTCCCGTAGTCGGCGCAGAGATACGTCCCTTCGAGATCAGGTCTCCGCGCGCCGTGGTAGACGTACCCGCCGATGATGCAGACCCCTTCCGCATGCGTGTACTCCCACACGGGAGGGACGAGCCCCGCCGTATCGCAGTTCGAGGAGGGTTTGAAGCAGTGTGTCCCCTCCATGATGTTCCAACCGTAGTTCTTCCCTTTTTCGACGATATCAACCTCCTCGATCTCGTCCTGCCCGACGTCCCCGACCCAGAGCAATCCGGTCGGGGGGTCGAAACTGAACCGCCATGGATTCCGGAGCCCGTACGCGTAGATTTCCGGGCGCGCACGGGTTCCGGCAAACGGGTTGTCGGGGGGGATGCCGTAGTTCTTCCCGTCCCCCGGCCTGTCCACGTCGATCCGGAGGATCTTCCCGAGCAGGGATCCGGTATTCTGCCCGTTGCCGTATGGGTCGCCCGCCGATCCTCCGTCTCCTGTGCCGATGTAGAGATACCCGTCAGCGCCGAAGGCAAGTTGTCCCCCCTTGTGGTTGGAGAACGGTTGTTCATATTCAAGGAGCACCTGCTCGCTGGAGGGATCTGCTTCATCCGGGTCCGCGCCCGACACCCGGAAGCGGGCGATGACGGTGCGGACAGGCTGTGATGCATTGTAATTGAGATAGAAGTACCCGTTCGACCTGAACGCGGGATGGAACGCAATCCCGAGAAGACCCTCCTCGTTCCCCTCGTCATAGACCCGCGTCCGTATGTCGAGGAACAGTTTCGCCTTCTTCACGCGGTCGTCGTTCGGGAAGACGAAAATCCTCCCCGCCTGTTCCAGGACGAAGATCCTGTGCGAGCTGTCCGGCGGGGATGCAAGCTCAAGCGGGCGGACGAACGAGAGTGCGCCGAACGCCGGCTCGAGCTCAACGCCCCCCGGGGGCGCCGGAGCGGGGGGCTTCCTGCACGCGGGAAACGGGAGCCAGGCAAGGAGCAGGGCGGCCAGGAAATAGATAGTGGTACGGACCATGGGAGGAGCCCCACTGTGTGAGTGTGTCCGGTACGAATTGCGGTGATTAGGGAATTTGCTCTATTGTGACAGTGCCGCCTCTTCCGGATATTGCACGGCATGAAGACCGCACTCACGGCTCTCGTTCTCTTCTGTACGGCCGCCTCGTATGCAGGCCGGTTTGGACACGTGTTTGTCCTTATCGAGGAGAACAGGGAGTACTCCAGCGTCGTCGGGGATACCGTGAACGCCCCCTGGTTCAACAGCATGATACGCCGCTACGGGCTTGCCACGAACGCATGGGCCGACACCCATCCCTCGATCGGGAACTATTTCATGCTCACGACGGGACAGGTGTTCACCAATAACGACAGTTATACGGGGACGTTCTCCGGTGATAACCTTGTCAGGCGCTGCGTCGCGGCC
>DATJPH010000662.1:0-2779 GCA_035506475.1 Bacteroidota bacterium
TTCCATGTTCAGGTAGTAGCCGGTCAGGAACGTGTTCCGCTCGTCGTTCAGCGTCTTCTCCGGCACGGGCTCGTTCTGGAGCTTCCTCACCTCGTCGAGCATCACGGTGACGGTCGTCTCGGGTTTCACGGCGGTCACATAGATCATCCCGTAGTTCGTGAAGAGCCCTCCGATCCCCGAGGACGGGGCGTATGAAAGGCTCCGTTTCGTCCTCACCTCCTCGAACAGCCTGAACCGGAGCACGGACTCCGCAAGCTGCATGGCATAGCTCTCCTCGGATCCGGCCTGCGGCGCGGGATGGAGCCCCATGATGTAGTTCGTCGGGAGCTTCCGCTGGACGACCTTGATCGAGGACGTCTGAAAGGTGACGGGGGGGGGAAGCGACTCACGGTACGACCCTGCAGGGATGGCTCCGAACGACTCCTTCACAAAACCTTCCAGCTCCGCCTTCGTCGTGTTCCCCACGACGACAAGGAGCATCCCCGAGGCGGTGACCTTGCCGTGCATGAACGCCTGCAGCTCTTTCCCCGTGAACGATCTCATGGTCTTTTCCGTCCCCGACGGATCGGCGGAGTACGGGTGCTCGATGTAGAAGGCCTCCATCGCGAGGCTCGAAAGGTACTGGTCGGGGTTGTCCTGCGACTGGCGTATCGCGGAGAGGGCTTTTGCCCGCTCGAGCTCAACGTCGACGGAGTCGAACGAGGGATTCAGGATCATGTCGGCGAATATCTTCCAGGAGCGGGGGAAGTTCTGCGCCACGCACTGGAGTGCAATGCTCGCATAGTCCCTCCCGGCCGATGCAAAGACCCGGGAGTCCATCGATTCGAGTTCCGCGTTCAGCTTCTCCCTGGGGTAGTTCTTCGTGGCGAGCACCGCGACCTTGAGGGCGAGGTTCTCGATCCCCGCCTGGTCCATCTGGAGAACGGAGGACCCTCCGCGGAAGTACATGTTGGCCGCGATGATGTCGTTGGCCTTGTTCGGTACGAATATGACCTTCAGCCCGTTCACCGAGAACGACTCGGCGGGGGATGCCGGCTTCGCCTGCAGGGTGCACAGGACGAGCGCCGCCAGCAGTGTCAGCAAGCGCGTTTTCATGTGTGTGTCCTCAAAAATGGGAGTAGTGTCACAGTCCGAGTCTCTTCCTGTCCTGGGGCGACGCAAGGACGCCCATGACGTACGGCTTCCCGTTGACATACGTGTTCAGGTACCCGGCGATGTCCTGGCGCGTCGCCTTCTTCAGGTTGTCCACGTAGTTCAGGTAGTAGTCGAGCCCGGCCGATGCCCACCAGTAGCCGACGGTGTGCGCGTACTGGGACGGGCGCTCCCGGCCGTACTGTTCATCGACCGCGAGTATCGTCTTCGCGTTGTCCAGCTGCGCGTCCGTGTAGTATGACGCGTCCCCCATTTTCTGCAGCTCTTCCATGATCGCCTTCCTGCAGCTCTCGTACTTCTCCGCGGATGTCTGCGCGAAGAGGGTGATCGCCCCCTTCTGAGCCTCTGTCTGGTAGTTCAGGCTTGCGCCGTACGCGGCCCCGCTCTCGACAAGGTCCCTGTAGAACTGCGACGTCCGCTGGCTGAGTATGAACGAGAGCACGTCGGCGGCATACGTCGATTTCGGATCCTTTGTCACGCTCGGCCCCTGCCACGTCATCATGATCGTCACCGCGTTCACCGGCGCCTCCACCACGGTCGTTTCGGTCTTCTGTATCGGCGGGTGCTCGGGGACCGGGAAGGCGGCAAACGGGTCAGGCCCCCGCTTCCAGGACGAGAAGTATTTCTCCGCCAGGCGGAATCCCTCTTCCGGGGCGATATCGCCGGCGAGGATGAGCGCGGAGTTGTTCGGGATATAGTACCGGTTCTGTATTGTCTTCATCTTCTCGGTCGTGGCCGAGAGTATCACGTCACGTTCACCGAGGGGATTCTTCCTCGTGTAGTACTTCCACCAGACGAGCTTGTTCACCGAGCGGTTCAGGAGGAAGAACGGGTTCGACTCGGCCCGGTCGTATTCTCCCGTCACGACGGGGCGCTCCTTGACGAGCTCCTCCTGCAGGAAGAGCGGCCCGGTGATGGCATTGTACATGAACACCATCGACGGGACGATGCTGTCGCGCGGGACGGTGAAGAAGTAGTTCACCCGCTCGTCCCCGGTCGTGCCGTTCCACGATGCGCCGATCTCCCGGAGGCGTTCCAGGTATTTCTCCTGCGAGGGGATCGCCCTGTTGGCCTTGAAGAACATGTGCTCGTACAGGTGGGAGAGCCCGTTGTACTCGGGCGGTTCCGTGTAGGCGCCGTTGTGCACGTCGATCTCGACGGTGACGAGCGGTACGGACGGGTTGTGGACCACGATGACCTGGAGACCGTTGCTGAGCGTTTTCTGGTAGATCCCGTATTTCTGCGCCAGTGCGCTCCCTCCCCCTGAGAGCATGCAGGCGATAGCGAGAGCGGTGAGAGCCCTTCGGTACATTGCGTCCTCCATTGGTTGTTTCGAATTTCCCCCAATTTCGCGCCTATTATTGACAAATGCCACACCTCGCGAATCAGCATTGTTTATCGTATCTTCCGGATGCCCACTGGACACGCAACGCATGAAAACATCCGCCATACTCCTCGCCCTCTTCCTCGTTACTCCAGGTGGTGTGCGCGCCGACGAACGGGGACTCCGGGACACCGCGGGGGCGTCCGAGACGATCTGTATCGCGGCAGAGTATTCCGTCGAGATCGATTACCCGAATTTTGTCATCTCCGTGCTGGCCCACCTGACGGGCGCGCATTTTGAACG
>DATJPH010000663.1:0-7197 GCA_035506475.1 Bacteroidota bacterium
CCCGTATCCCGCTGCGTGGGGATTCGGTCTCCCCGTCGTGTATGCATTCTGGGCTTTGACGGTCATCGCGCTCTATCCTCTCTGCCGGTGGTTCGCCGGCGTGAAGAGCAGACGGAAGGATGCCTGGCTCAGCTATCTCTAGCTTCTGATGTTCAAGAGGGTGTGATGCAAAAACGCCCCCGGTGCATCTGCGCCGGGGGCGTTCATGCTCCAGAGGTCGAGCGTGCCTATCCCATTGTCACGACGATGTCGTGCGTTGAGCCCGCCGGCTGCACCGGGATCGGGAGAGTCGTCACCCTGCCGTCCAGGAGAACGGATGTGACCCCCTTCTGCACATGCGACGGGTTCTTCACGCTGATGCGGTATGTCGCGCCCCGCCACTGTCTCACGACGTCGAATCCCGGCCACTCCGCCGGAATACAGGGGTCGATGACAAGGCCGTTGTACTCCGGGCGCACCCCCAGCATCCAGTGCGTGGCCGCGAAATACGCCCACCCGCCGCTCCCGGTCAGCCAGGGATGCCGTGCCCTTCCGTGGGCGGTGTGATCCTTTCCCATGATGAACTGGCAGTAGGAGTACGGTTCCGCCTCCCGGATCTCGATCCTGTCATTCTGGTTATAGGGGAGAAGAGCGTCGTAAAACTCCATGGCACGATCCCCCCGTCCGAGTTTGCACTCGGCGACGACCGCCCAGGGGTTGGGGTGGCTGAATATGGCTCCGTTCTCCTTGATGCCCCTGTACACGCGTGTCACATACCCGATATCGTCGTCCGGTTTCGTAAACGTGGGCCACACGAGGTGTATCCCGTAGGGCGAGTAGAGGTGCTCGTACACCGCGTCCATGCACTTGATGCCGCGTTCCTTCGGTGCGACATCCGAGAGCACCGCCCAGCTGTTGCTCTCGAGGAACACCTTCCCCTCTGCGTTCGCGTTTGTCCCGATCTTCATCCCCTTCCTGGTGATGCCGCGGATGTACCACGACCCGTCCCAGAGCTCCCGTTCGCACGCTGCCTTCACTTTCGCGGCGAGCGCCGAATACCGTGCGACATCGTCCTTCCTCCCCAGGCGCACCGCCGCCTCGATGAAATTGAGGAGCGCCCAGTGGTGCATGAAAGAGACCATCGCGCTCTCGCCCCCCCCGAGGTTCAGGCAGTCGTTCCAGTCCGCCCGGAGCCCCTTGCAGATCCCGGTGCTGCCGACCTGTTCCGCGGAGAAATCGAGCGCCCGTTTCATGTGCTCGTACACCGTGGCCTCGCCCCCGTCCGCAAAGGGGACGACCGTGTCGAAGAACGCGAGGTCTCCGGTCTCCTTGACGAATTCACAGATCGTGGCGACGATCCAGAGCGCATCGTCTGAACAGGTGTCTTCCAGGCCGTGTATGATGTCCGCGGCGCTCGGCGTCGGGACGACCGTCGGGAGCTTGACGCCGGGGAGCTTCTCCTCCCGAGGGAGGAAGACATCCGGGTCGAACAGGTGAAGTCCGTATCCGCGGCTCACCTGGCCGTGGAGCAGCTCGAGTATCCTCTCCCTGCATTTCACCGGGTTCGTGTGGACGACGGCCATGACGTCCTGTGAAGTGTCCCTGTAGCCGAGCCCCGTCCTCCCCCCCACCTCGACAAACGAAGCAAACCGGGACCAAACGACGCAGGTCTCGGCCTGGAGGAGCGTCCAGGTGTTGAGCATCGTGTCCATTCCCCTGTGGGGCGAGCGGATCTGCATGACGGCGGTTTTCGTGTCCCAGTATTTCCTGAGGTCCGCAAACGCGCTGTCGACGCGCCCCGGGGCCGCGTACCTGGCTTTCATCGCCTTTCCCGCCCCCCTGGGTCCGACGCCGAGCATGAAGAGAAGCCGTCCCTCTTCACCCGGCTCGAGCGTGATCCGCTTGTGCAGGGACCCGCAGTGGTTTCCCCCCAGCTCGTGCGAGTTGAGGCAAGCGCCCCGCTCCACCGCTGCGGGGTTCGACTCGGTCCTGTAGTTCCCCAGGAACGTGTCCCTGACGCAATCGTAGCTGTCCGGGGTGAAATCCGATGCGAAATAGTGGAACGTCCACGGCTCGTAAAAGAAATCGTATTCGATGATGCCGTCGGCGAAGCTCGAGCCGCTGGCGTAGAGCGACATCTGCAGGTTCTGGTTGTCGATCTCGATGTGGTGGAAAGAGAATTCGACGTAGCTGAAGACGCTCAGCGATCGCTTCGTCTTCCCGGTGTTTTTGATCTTCACGTCCCAGAGCTCGACGTCGTCGTCGACCGGGATGAAGAGCGTCTGCTCGGCGTGGATATCCCTGTAGTCGCAGCTGAACCGGGAATACGAGAGCCCGTGCCGGCACTCGTAGGTTGCGAGGGAGAGGTCCTTTCCGGTGGGCTGCCAGGAGACCGACCAGTATTCACCGGTTGCGTCGTCGCGGATGTAGACGTAGTGCCCGGGCCGGTCAAGCGGGACGCCGTTCTGGCGGAACCGCGTGATCCTGTGGTGCTCGGCCGTCTTGTAGAACGAGTACCCCCCGGCGTTGTGGGAAATTACCGTACAGAGGTCCTTTACCCCGAGGTAATTCGTCCATGAGACCGGAACGTCCGGCCGCTGGATCACGTATTCCCTGCGCGCGTCGTCAAAATATCCGTACTTCATGGGGCTCGTCCTCAGTCGGTTGCGTAGTCAGTGCGAAACATGAAAAACTCCATCTATTGCCTCCAGGAGGGGATGCGACCCGTCCGGGAGGTAGTCCCCCGTGATCTCCCAGATGATGAGTCCCCGGGCCCCCTTGCCGGTCACGTAGCGGGCCTTCTCCGCGACGGAGAGCGTGTCGTCGTACGACACCAGCATGTTCCACGCGCTGCTTGTGAGATAGGGGACCCGCGCCCGTTCATCCCGGTGATTGGTGAAATTCCTCTTCAGGGCGTCGATAGCGTAGTAAAACGCCCCGCCGGCGGCGAAATGCACGGTGTCGGCCGGGCCGTGCGCCCCGCCGAGCGTCGTGCAGTCGGTGAATGTATGACCGTAAAACGGGACACCCAGATTGATCCTGGACGCCGGGATGCCGAATGTCTCCGTGTAGAGCCTGAATGCTCCGTCGACGCAGCGCGCGCTGTCGCCGCCCGGGCCCGGGTACAGGGGTGCATTGTGGTAGGCCTCCGTGTCCCAGGGGCCGTAGAAATCGTACGTCATGATGTTCAGATAATCGAGGATCTGCGCCGCGTCCCGGATCTCCATCGCGAGTGCCTGCTTCCGGTCGGCGGGGAGGGCTGCGCTCAGCACGAGGTGCCGGCCGCTCTGCAGTCCCGCGCTGTCGAGCGTGTCACGAAGGACCCGGAGGAGACTGAGGTAGTTCTTCCCGTCGGCCGGTGTCCCGTTGTGCTCCGCGAATCCGGGGAATTCCCAGTCGATGTCGATACCGTCGAACCCGAATGTGCTGATCGCTGCGGCGCACGAGCGGGCGAACCGGGCCCTGCTCACGGCGTCGGCAGCCACGGAGGGGAAATTCCCGGAATCTTCCCACCCCCCGATGGAAAGGAGCACGCGGACGCCGTGCGCGTGCGCGAGCGCCGTGAGGGTCCCCGCAGCGTCCGTCCCGGAATCCGCCCCCTGCGCGGTGAGGATTGTCGCGTCGCCTGCCGGGTCCCGCCCTGTGATCGTCCCGTCGGGGAGGGGATAGAAGAACGCATAGTTAATGACGGTGAGCATGCCGAAGGGGATCTTGGCGGGCGTCAGGAGGTGTGTATCCGTCCGGTACTTCCAGGAAGGATAATACCCGACCACCTCGTAGCGCCGTTCCTGCGCGTCCAGCGGGAGCTGCGCTGCACCGATAAGGATCAGGATTGTAAGGAGCCTGCGCATTGTCGTGTCGGGATGAGTGTCAGGCGGCTCCCGGGGGAGGCGCATCTGGTTCCGGTTCCCGGAATGGGACGAGCCACGTCATGACGAACGACGGTATCGTCGCGATCATGACCCATATGAAAAATGTCCTGTACCCGAGCCAGTCACTGATCAGTCCGCTCAGCATGGACGGAATCATCATGCCGAGGTTCATGATCCCGGTCGCGCATGCATAGTGGGCCATCTTGTACCTGCCGGGGGCGATCTGCTGCATCATGAACAGCGTGAGCCCGGTGAATCCGAACCCGTAGCCGAAGTATTCGAACACGACCGCTGTGGCAACGATGGTGAGGCTCGTGGGCTGCGTGATGGCGAGAAACGCGTAGGCGACAAACGGTATGTTGAAAAAGCAGCAGAGGATGAACAGCGACCTCCGCAGCCCACGCCCGGCGATGAAGTATCCCGCAAGGAGCGATCCGACGACAAACGCCGCCGCGCCGAACGTCCCGTAGACGATCCCGATCTCCGACGTCGAGAGTCCCAGTCCGCCCTGGTCCCGTGCCGCTTTAAAGAAGAGGGGGACAATTTTGATCGCCTGTCCTTCGGCGAACCTGTACAGGGTGATGAAGAGGATTCCCCACAGGATGTACTTCTTCTCGAAGAACGTCCTGATAACGTCCCAGAGCGTTCTGAATCCTTCGCGGAGTGTCGTCACGTTCGTCGCCGCTCCGCCGGAAGGGAGGAATTTTGCGTGGTAGAGGCTGAGCCCGATCAGTATGGCGCCGTAGACGCCCATGATCGTCATCCATGCCTTCGTAATTCCGACGCTCGATTCGAGCTGGCCGGCCAGGTAGACCAGCGCCCCCTGCGTGAACACCTTCGCGATGTTGTATGCCGCCCCCTGCCACCCGACGAACTGTGCCTGGAGCTTCGGGGTCAGGACGTTGATGTAGACGCCGTCAGCGGCGATATCATGTGTCGCGCCGTTGAACGCGATGATCGCGAAGAGGGCGAGGGAATACTTGAAAAAACCGTCGAGAGGGAGCGTGAGCGCGAGAAAGCCGAAGGCGACCCCGCCGATGAACTGCGTGCCGACGACGAAATGCTTCTTGGTCTTGAACATCTCGAGGAGGGGTCCCCAGAGGGGCTTCAGTGTCCAGGGGAGCATGACAAGCGATGTCCAGAACGTGATCTGGGCGTCGGCGATCCCCATGTTCTTGTACATGAGCGCGGAAACCATCGCGATGGCGACAAACGGCAGGCCTTCGGCGAAGTAGAGTGTGGGAACCCAGCGCGCCGGGTAGACGGGAGGAATTTGTTCTGCAGCCATGTCGTAATCCCTGATCTGTTGTCAACTCTGTCCGGTATCCCCGCTCAATCTCGGCTTTTTCCGGCTTTTCTTCTCTGCAATCGAGTCCGGAATTGGCACCTTGTTTGCCCCTTCCGCTTTTTTTGAGATTTAACTTGACATACGGAAATAGCCGGACTATATTCAACCTGAGTTGGTTGTCTCAACCAACAAACCTACCCCAGACCCTTAGCAAGCTCTTGTTCATTAGTGGTAACTATCAGTTATAGGATTTTCATTTCATCGATAATTGGTTGGTGAAACAAACTAATAAGTTGAACAATCAATTGCAAGACTCTCCACCCTTTGAGAAATGATAAACCCGAGACGGCCCCGACACGACCATGTGATTAGCGCCAATTCGAGAGTCGTGCGGAACATCAACAGGGCGGTGATACTCAATTCGATCCGCGAGCGCGAGCCGATTTCACGGGCGACGATCGCGCGGCTGACACGCCTGAACAAAAGCACGGTCTCGAGCATCGTGGCAAGCCTCATAGAGGAAGACCTGATCGTCGAGGAATTTGAGAAAATTGCAGCCGTCGGGCGGAATCCGATCAGCCTCCATCTGAAACGCGGGCAGAACCTCTACGGCGCGATCTCGTTTGATTCCGCCGCGACGCGCATCGCCGTTGTCGATGTCGACGGGACGCTGATGTACACGGATAAGATTACCACCGAGCCCAGGCCGGCGGAGCAGTTTGTCCGGACATGCATCGAGGCGCTCGCCGCACTCCGCACGCAGCACCGCCTACCGGAATTCAAGGGGATCGGCGTCAGCGTCGCCGGGATCGTCGATTCCCTCCAGTCGAAGGTGGTGTTGGCCCCGAACCTCGGATGGGAAAACGTGAACATCGGCGACATGCTCACCCGCGCGTTCCCCGACGTCACGGTGACATCGGTGGAAAACGATGCGAAGGCTGCGGCGATCGCCGAACTCTGGTTCGGGCGGCACAATATCAATCTCTCGAATTTTGTCTTCCTGACCGTGGGCCGGGGGATCGGAGCGGGGATCGTCATCGACAAGCACATCCTCAACGGCGAGATGCACCTGGCCGGAGAGTTCGGCCATATGATCCTCTTCGAGGGTGGGGAGCCCTGCCCCTGCGGCAACCGGGGATGCTGGGAAGCGTATGCATCGGACCGCGCGACGGTCGGACGGTACGCCGGGGCGAAGGGGCTCGACGCCGACACCGCGCGGATGCTCACGATCGATGACGTCATCGTTGCAGCGAAAAACGGGGACGGTATCGCCGTGACGGAGCTCAAGACGTCCGGCCGCTACCTGGGGATCGGGATCGCGAACGTCATCAAGGCCGTCGACCCGGGCGCGATCATCATCGGCGGACACATCACGCGCGTCTGGGACCTGGTGTCCTCCGAGATCCTTGCATCGGCCCGCAAGCAGTCGTTCTTCGGAGAGCGTGACGGCACGCCGATCCTCCCGACATCTCTCGTCCGCAGGCCTTCGCTCCTCGGGGCGGCCGCGCTCGCGCAGAGGAAGTTCTTCGGCGACGTGAGAGTGACACTATGAAAGAGCAGGGTATGACAGACCTCGTTGTCGGCGTGGACCTCGGCGGGACGAACACTTCCGTCGGCGTCGTTGACGAGTCGGGCAGGCAGATCCTGCACGAAACGTTTCCCACGCACCCCAGGGAGAGCGCGGCCGAGTTCGTGGTGCGGCTCGCCGGGGCGATACACGAACTCGTCGGGAAGCTGGGTCCGGGCGCGGCGCTCCGGGGAATCGGCATCGCCTCCCCCGCGGCGAACGCCCTCCGGGGAACGATCGAGAGCCCGGCCAACCTCGGATGGGGCACCGTCAATATCGTCGAAATGGTGCGCAAGCATTTCACAATCCCGGTCTCGGTCACCAACGACGCAAACGCTGCGCTGCTCGGTGAACAGAGGTTCGGCGTCGCGCTGGGAATGAAAAATGTCATCTTGCTTACGCTCGGGACAGGCCTGGGCGCGGGGATATCCGTGGATGGAAGGCTCCTCGAAGGGGAGAACGGGTCGGCAGGGGAAATCGGCCACATGACG
>DATJPH010000664.1:0-3459 GCA_035506475.1 Bacteroidota bacterium
CCGAGCGTCGAGGACACGATATCGATTCTCCGGGGGTTGAAGGAACGGTACGAAGTGCACCACGGCGTCCGGATCACTGACGGGGCCATCGTGGCCGCCGCCCAGCTGAGCGCCCGCTACATCTCGGACAGGTTCCTCCCGGACAAGGCGATCGATCTCGTCGATGAGGCGGCTTCAAAGCTGCGGATCGAAATCGACTCGCTCCCCGAGGAACTCGACACGGTCGAGAGGAAAATCAAGCAGCTGGAGATCGAGCGGGAGGCGATCCGGAGGGAGCGCGACCAGGATTCCAAAGACCGGCTCTCGGCGATCGAATCGGAGCTGGCCGAACAGAAAGAGAATCGGACGGCGCTGGGCGCCCACTGGAACGTGGAAAAGGGGCTGATCCAGTCGATACGGACGATGAAAGGGGAGGTGGAAAACGCCAGGAACGAGGCCGACAAGAAGGAGCGGGAGGGGGACCTTGCGCGTGTAGCCGAGCTTCGCTACGGCGTCATTGCAGAGCTGGAAAAGAAGATCAAGGCGGCGTCCGGCAAGCTTGCCGAGGTCCAGCAGAACACCAAAATGCTCAAGGAGGAGGTCGACGCAGAGGATATCGCGGAGATCGTGGCACGCTGGACCGGCATCCCGGTCTCCCGGATGCTCGAAAGCGACAGGCACAAGCTGCTCCACCTGGAGGAACGCCTCGAGGAACGGGTGATCGCACAGCGCGAAGCCGTGAAAGCGGTCAGCGACGCGATCCGCCGCTCGCGGGCCGGACTCCAGGACGCAAAGAAGCCGATCGGTTCGTTCATATTCCTGGGGAGCACCGGCGTGGGGAAAACCGAGCTCGCCCGGGCGCTGGCGGAGTTCCTCTTCAACGACGAGAACGCCGTCGTCCGTGTCGATATGAGCGAGTACATGGAAAAATTCTCCGTGTCGCGCCTTGTCGGCGCGCCTCCCGGGTACGTCGGGTACGAGGAAGGGGGGCAGCTCACCGAGGCGGTGAGGCGGAAACCCTACTCCGTCGTCCTTCTCGATGAAATCGAAAAGGCGCACCCCGAGGTGTTCAACCTCCTTCTCCAGGTGCTCGACGAGGGGCGGCTCACCGACAGCAAGGGGAGGACAGTCGATTTCAGGAATACGATCATCATCATGACGTCGAACCTCGGCTCGCAGTTGATCAGCCAGAAGATCGACGCCGACTTCACGCCGGGCGAGCGGTGGGACGGGGTGTTTGCGGAGCTGCGCAACGAGCTGTTCCAGCTTCTCAAGGCGACGATCCGGCCGGAGTTCCTCAACCGGGTGGACGAGATCATCATATTCCGCCCGCTGGGGCAGTCGGATATCCGGACGATCATCACGCTTCAGCTCAAGAGGGTCCAGGCGACGCTCGCTGCACGCGAGATCACGCTCGAGGTCTCCGACGATGCGAAAGACTGGCTTGCAAAGCTCGGGTACGACCCGATGTACGGCGCGCGCCCGCTCAAGCGTGTAATCCAGAAACAGGTCGTCAATCCGATATCCGGGAAGATCCTCGAAGGGGAATTCGGGGCCGGGGACACTGTGGCGGTCTCCCTCGACGGGAAGGGGCACCTCCTCTTCACGAAGAGGGCAGGAGTCCCTGCCGCCGGCTGATTTGCGCAACCGGAGGCATTTTCGTATTTTGGAAGAACACGATCTTCCCCGAGGAATCATGAAGCGGCAACGTCCCCTTTCGCTCGTTGTGCATGGCGGCGCCTGGAACATTCCGGACGACGAGGTGGATGCTCACCGCGCGGGAGCGCTTGCCGCGGTCAGGGCGGGCTGGGATCTCCTGAAGGAGGGGGGCTCCGCCGTTGAGGCCGTCGAGCGGGCGATCGCCGTCATGGAAAATGACGAGACGTTCAATGCCGGACGGGGCGCGTCGTTGAACGGTGCGGGGGAGATAGAGCTTGACGCCTCCATCATGGAGGGGGGGAACCTGCGGGCGGGGGCGGTGGCCGCCGTGCAGAACATTGCGAACCCGATCTCGCTTGCGCGCGCGATCATGGAAAAAAGCGAATCCGTCCTCCTTGTGGGTATGGGCGCGACGCGGTTCGCAAAAGAACACGGCGTGAAGACCTGCGGGCAGGATGCGCTTATCACCCCCCGCCAGATCGGCCGGTGGCGCGAATCCCAGGCCGCTCCGGAGCGTACCCCCGTGCGGCGCAAAGGATCCCCGCGGCGGGCGGTCCCCGGGGACACCGTGGGAGCCGTCGCCCTCGATTTCGAGGGGACGATCGCTTCGGGATCATCGACGGGCGGCACGCCCGGCAAGCTCCCGGGTCGTGTGGGTGATGCGCCCCTCGTCGGATGCGGGACGTACGCCGACAACGGCATCGGCGGTGCTTCCGCGACGGGATGGGGGGAAGGGATCATCAGGATCGTGATGGCCAAGAGCGTGCTCGAGATCATGCACGCGAACGGAAATGACCCGGAAGCGGCGGCAAAGGAAGCGGTCGCACTCCTGAAGAAGCGGACCGGGGGGCACGGGGGCATCATCGTGGTGAATTCCGCCGGCGCCGTGGGGATCGGATTCAACACGCCCAGGATGTGCCGTGCATATATGACATCATCGACCAGGGCCCCCATTGCCGCAGTCTGATCCGCTTTGCCCCGGTCCCACCCTGTGAAGACTTCCTCACTTCTCGGACACGTTGTTGAAGTCCTCGACTTCGTCTTTGCCGGACGGCGCCCCGCGGACACCGTCGTTCGCGAGTTCTTCCGCGCACGGCATTATCTCGGATCGAGCGACAGGCGCTTCATCGCCGACCGGACGTTTGACGTCCTCCGGCACCACAGGCTGCTGACGGTCCGCTCCCGCGAAGTGCTCGGGGATCCGGCGACGGTACCGACGGTGATTCTCGTCGCGGCTCATGAATCCATGTTTGCGGGGCGGGATGCGGAGGGGCTCGCATCCGATATCGGTCCGCTCTGGGAGGCGTCAGTCCCGGGGCAGGCGTGTATCCCGTTCATCGAGGCTTTCGCAAGCGGAGATCTCCCCGGGGAGATCCGCTGCGACGCCGTCCGCCTGACCGCCGTCCGTCACTCGATGCCGGATTTTGTCGTCGGCGAGTGGCTTGAGAGGTTCGGCTCCGGGGAGACAGAGTCGCTTTGCGCCGCTTCGAATGCCAATCCTCCTGTTGCCATACGCGCCAACACGCTCAAGGGGGGAGTCGATGAATGTCGCGCCGCGCTCGGGAAGGAAGGGATCAGCGCGGGATCCGGTGCGCTCTCCCCGGTGGCGCTCATCTTTCCGAAGAGGATCAACGCCCAGGGGCTCCACTCGTTTCGACAGGGCCTCTTCGAGATGCAGGACGAGGGGAGCCAGGTCCTCTCCATGCTCATGGAGGTCCGTCCCGGGATGACGGTCCTGGACGCCTGTGCCGGAGGGGGGGGCAAAAGCCTCCATCTGGCGGCGATGATGCAGAACAGGGGGAAAATCATCGCGCTCGATGT
>DATJPH010000665.1:0-7272 GCA_035506475.1 Bacteroidota bacterium
CCAGCCCGAGGCCCCGGAGGAACTCCCCCCTCTCCGCTTCTTCCAGCTGCGAAACCTCGGCCTCCACCGCGGCGCTCACCGTGACGACCCGCGCCCCTTCCTTTGCTGCGACTTCACACACCGAACGGCAATAGGCGTTCCCCTCCGCGGCATCGGCCTCGCTCACATTGCAGACGTACATGACCGGCTTGCTCGTGAGAAGGTGACACTCCCGGAGCCAGAGGCGCTCCTCCTGAGACCGGACGGCGAGGTACCTGACAAGCCTCCCCTCCAGCAGGTGAACCCTGACCCGGCCGTAAAACTCCGCCTCCACGGCGGACTTCCTGTCGCCGGACTTTGCGCGCTTTCCGGATTCAGCGAGTTTTTTTTCGATCGTGTCGAGATCTTTGAAGATCAGCTCCGCCTCGACGACTTCGATGTCCCTCCGCGGGTCAACTGTCCCGTCGACATGCACGACGTTCGGATCGTCAAAACAGCGGACGACGTGCGCGATCGCGTCGACATCCCGGATATGGGAAAGGAACTGGTTCCCCAGCCCCTCACCGGTGCTGGCGCCCCTGACAAGCCCTGCGATATCAACGAATTCGATGACCGACGGGACCTTCTTCGGCGGCCCGTAGACGGCGAAAAGAGCATCAAGGCGGGAATCCGGGATCGGGACGATCCCGATGTTCGGATCGATCGTACAGAAAGGGTAGTTCGAAGCTTCGGCCCTGCCGGAGCTCAACGCGTTGAACAGCGTCGACTTACCGACGTTGGGGAGGCCGACGATTCCGCAATTGAACCCCATCAGAGAGGATGACCTGCGTGCGTGTTCTTCCCCAGGAGACGCATGAGCTCGTTCCGGTCCTCGAAATCAGGATCCGCATTGGCCCAGAGCTTCTCCAGCCGGGCGCCGATCTCGCCGGTCATCCGCACGTCCCCCCTCCGGTGGTAGATCCTGACAAGCGTCAGGAGCACCGACGGTGAATTGGGGTTGACTTCGAGCGCGCGGCCGCAGTCATCGAGGGCGTCTTCGAGTGCGCCCGCGGCGAAATGCGTCTGGGCCCGCTGGCGCTCGACGGCAGCGCGCGTCAGGGGGAGAGAGTATCCTGCGGCGCTGTCGCACGCACTGAGCGCCCCGGCATAGTCCCCCTCATCGGTCAGGAGCCCGGCGTTTGTGAGATGATAGGAGAGCATCGCGGGAGAGTTCGTCAGATGGCGCTGCGCGAGGACGATCGAGATCCTGTGGAGCACTTCGCGGGCGGCTTCAAACTCCCGGAGCCTGCCGAGCGTCCGCACGAGCCCTTCGGCGGCGGCGTAATTGACGCTGTCCATGCCGAGCGCCCGGTGGAACCCGGCTGCGGCTTCCGCGTACTTCCCCCGCTTGAAATCCAGCTGTGCGTCGGCAACGCTGTGCGCAGCCTCGATCTCCGGCCCCGGGGGGAGAAGCGCAAGGCTCTTGTGGAACTGTTCCTCGGCCTCTTTCAGGCGTCCCTGAATGCTGTACACGGTCCCGATCTCCCGGACGGCATACCAGTAGTCGGGCTTGAGCTCGAGAGCCTTCCGGTACTGGACAAGCGCATCATCGTATCTTCCGGCCCGGACAAGGAGATCGGCATAGCTCGCCCGGGGGTCCGCGGCATCCGGCGCAAGCCGGATGTACCGCTGCATGAGCGCCACGGCCTTCTGCTGGTCCCCGAGCGTGGAATACGCGTACCCGAGCGACATGACCGCCTGGGCATAGCCGGAATCCTGGCTCACCGCCTTCATGTAGCACCCGAGCGCGGCGTCGTAGTTCTTGTCGACCTCTTCGTAGAGCGAGCCGCGGAAGAGATACGCCTCCTTTTCGTCCGGGTAGAGCCTGATGAGAGAATCGGCGGTTGCGCCCGCCCGTTCATTGTCAAATTCCAGCCGGTAACGCCACATGGCGATGAAGAGCTGCTCCCGCTGCGTGGCCGCCGGCGAGAGGCGGACCGCTTCCTTCATCGCGCGCGCCGCGCTTCCCGAGCTTCCGCTGGCAAAGTCGACCATCGCCAGACGGCACCACGCCATCGCAAAGGAGGAATCCAGAGACAGCGCATTCTCGAAGGAGTGCTTCGCTTCCGGGAAATAGAACCTCTCCCACTGCACGACGCCTTCCCTGTAAACGCGGACGGCATCGGAGGATGCGGAGGTGAGTTTTTTCTCCGGACGGCACCCCTCAAGAGCCAGTGCGGCGGAGAGGACGAGCAGGAGTAGATGGCGGCCTTTCATGGCGCAGGAGTGCTCCCGGATGACCCCTCCACTTCGGGGAGCGAAGGGGAGGAAGGGGGTTCGTCGCTCAGGTCGCGGAGGATGATGAGTCCCGCCGCAATTTTTTCCACCGTCTCGCCGATCATGGTGAGATAGTGATCCACCTTGTCCTTCTCCGGATCGCCGTGCTGAAGATAGTAGGCGGTCATGCGGAGGACGCCAAGCGGATTGCTGACATCATGAACGATCGTGCGGATGCTGGCTTTGAGGCTTTGCAGTTGCCGCTGGAGCTCAATTTCCTGAGCAGTCATGGAGAATATGCAGGCCGTGTGAGTTTTTAATATACCTCTTCACGGCGTCGGTGTCAAGCTCAGTGCAGGCGGGCGTTTTCGATGTTGCCGATCTCCCGCAGGAGGTCCTTCTTCGTAAACGCCCCCTTGTTCATCAGGCCCGACACGTAGGAGCCGAGCTGTTCCTGGGTCTCGTTGTCGATCTCCATGGAGGTCAGGATGATGATCGGGATATCGCGCGTTGCGGGAATCTGCTTCAGCTGGTAGGCGACGTTGAATCCGGACGTTTCCGGCATAATGAGGTCGAGGATGATGAGGTCCGGCCTTTCGCGCGTGGCAATCTCGACCCCTTCTTTCCCCTGGAACGCCTTGAATACCCGGTACCCTTCATTCTCGAGCATCACGTGGATCAGGTCGGTGGCGGCTTTGTCGTCGTCGATGATCAGAACGGCGGGTTTCTGCCTCGCGCTCCGCGGGAGAATGTGGACGCGATCAAGGGCCTGGACCAGTTCGTCACGGTTCACGGGCTTGACAAAATACTCGACGGCGCCGAGGCTGAACCCCAGGCTTTTTTCGTCGATGATGGAAACGATGATCACGGGAATGTGCTTGCAGAGGGGGTGGCGCTTCAGCTCCTTCAGGACCTGCCAGCCGTCCTTCACGGGAAGGAGCAGGTCAAGCGTGATGACATTCGGACGGAGGCGTTTTGCCATGTCCACGGCATCGGAACCGTTGCGGGCGATCTCCACCCTGTATCCCGCGGATTCGATGTGCATCCTGAGGAGCTCGCCAGCCTGGGGCGCATCTTCGATGACGAGGGCAAGCGGCTTTTCCGCCCCTTCGGCCGTGGAGCGGTTCTGACGCTCGAGGGCCTCGAGGAGCATCCCCGCCTGGACCATCCGTTCGGAACCCGCGTCCACGATCATGGGAATCCGGAAGTGCATTGTCGTCCCCTCCCCGGCCTCGCTTTCCACCCAGATGGACCCCCCGTGCAGCTCGACGAGCTTCTTCGTGATCGCGAGTCCCAGGCCGATCCCCTGCCTGTTCATCTCCCGTCCCCCGGGGGCCTGCTTGAACGGCTTGAAGAGTCCGGCCACGTCCTCGGGCGGAATCCCGATGCCGGAATCGCTCACCGAGAATTGCAGGTCGTTGTCCACGCGCTGGAAGCTCACGCAGACCGTCCCTTCCGGGTGGCTGAACTTGACGGCGTTCGACACGAGGTTGATGAGTATCTGCCCGAAACGCGTCTGGTCGACGACAAGCTCCTCGATGTCCGGGGGAAATCTGAACTCCAGGCTGATCTTCTTTTCGGCCAGGGCGGCCGAGAGCACCCTCATGACGCTCTCTTCGAAATAGGAGACCGGATAGCTCGCCACGTGAAGCTCCATCTTCCCGGCCTCGATCTTTGAAAGGTCGAGGATGTCGTTGATAATCTGCTGAAGGTGACGCCCGCTCGTGCTTATGTTCTTCATGAAGTTCCGGACGGTCTCGGGGGGAAGGCCCTCGAGCTGCGTCGTCAGGAGGTCCGAGAAGCCGATGATGGAATTGAGCGGGGAGCGGAGCTCGTGGCTGAACGTCGCCAGGAATTTCTTCAGCGTGTCGCTCGCCTCGAGCGTCTTCTGGGTCTGACCCTCGAGCTCGAGGTTCTTCATCCGGAGCTCGTCGATGAGCCTCTTCCTGTTCATCCCCCCGGCGAGATCGTTGGCAACGACCTGGAGCGTTTCCATCTCTTCGTCAAGGAAGGAGGGCTGTTTGACCGAAAACACTTCGAGGATCCCCTGCAGCTCCCCCTGGACGGTGAGCGGGAAGACGATAAGAGACTTCAGATGCTGCTCTGCGATGAGCCCCGGGTAGAGGGGTCCCAGCGTTCCCTGCGTCAGCTCGTCGGTCACGAGCACCTGCCGGGTCTGTGCCACGCGCGCGGCCGGGTGGACACCGTCCTCCCGCACCTGCTGGTGGACGACGTCCTGCGCAAAATCGACATCCATCAGGGCCGGGGCGACAAGACGGATTTCGTTGCCGCGCGGATCGTAGAGGTAGACACACGCAAGGTGGGAGGGTATCTCAAACAGGAGTGCGATTTTTTCCGCGGCGCGGACGCAGAGCTCGTCGATATGCTGCGAGCCGTTGATGACGCGCGAGATATCGACGAGGATCTCCTTCCGGCGGATTTCGTTTTTCTTCCCCGTGATATCCTGGAAGAACACGGAGAGCCCATCCTCCGCCGGGTAGATCCTGACGTCGTACCAGGCCTCGAAGCGGTCGTCTTTGTAGCGCGTCTCAATGCTCTGGAACGTCCGCGTCGACATCGCCAGCCTGTACTTCTCGCCCAGCTCCGCCCCCTCGGCATTGGGAAAAATCTCGAAGACGTTTTTCCCCAGGACCTCCCGCTTCGCAAGGCCGGTCCCCTCTTCCGCGGCCCTGTTCCAGTACGTTATGTTCATCGCGTTATCGAGCGCGAAGAAACCGCCGCTGATGCTCTCCAGCACGCTCTCGTAGCGGAATTGTTCTGTCATGGGAGCTCCGGAATCTCTCGAAAAGGAGGAAAACGCGGGATAACCGGAGGTAATTACTTAAAATCCCCGCAAAATGCAAGAGTAAATTTTCGGCGGGGTTACGGAGGTCATTTCATTTTCTGCATGAGGAGGATATGTGTATCCTGATTCAGCCGGGACGGCATTCATGCGGGTGCATCGGGCAGCCATGGCATGGCGGGTGGGAGGGGGGAAATTCGCCCCCCTTTATCCGCCCGATGATCCGGCCGACCTGTTCTTCCTGGCGGAGCAGATCACCGGGACCGAGAACTCTCTGAAGATCTGATTCAGGGTGGTGGGCGAAGAGGAGCCTTATCCTGACAGATGGAGCGTCGCAGAGCCTGCGTACCATCAGGGCATAGAATTCGAGCTGGGGCCAGTACGACTCCGCCCGCCCGGCAATCTGCCCGGCGGCGACGCCGTCGGTCTTGTAGTCGAGGACCGTCCAGAGGCCGTCTGCTCCCCTGTAGAGCCGGTCGATTGTCCCGGTGATGAAATCGGGGCCGAGGGCTGCCGAGATCGAGAACTCGGTCCGCACGTCGCTCCCGGCCACGATCTCCTGCCATGCAGCGGAATCGAGAACCCCCTGCACGAGACCGGCAACGTCGCCGACGAGGGAGGGATATCCTGCAGCCGTGAAGGGGGCCTCCCTGGCCACCGCCCCGAGGACCGCAGATTCGAGAGCGGCCGCACCCGGAGCGATCTCAACTGCATGCTCCATCACGGCATGGAAGACGCGTCCCCTGAGCTCTGCGGGATAGTCGCCGTCGCTGAACTCTTCTCCCGTCCCGGGAACGAAGGGCCCGCCACCTGAAGGGACTCCAAGGACGTACCGGAAGAAATACTTCGCCGGGCACTCGACAAATGTCCGTATTTTGCTTGCAGAGAATATCTCCCCCCTGGATGCGGAGGGGAGCGGGGAGAAATCGATGCGGGGTTCACACTGCATCCCGTCCGCCAGTGCGGTGCGTGGAGGGGACGCGGGGAGTGTACGGGTGACGGGAACGACAAGCAGATGAGCCTGGGTGCCGGTCCCGGATCCGTCGTAGAGCCCCGTCACGACGTCGAACCGGAGCGGCCCCTCCGAGAGAACCTGGCCGTGGTCTTCACACAGCCGGCCGAGCCAGCCGAGCCAGGAGTCGCCGCGACCTGACGCGTCCGACGAGAGCATGAGCCGGTCACGCGCGCGCGTGCACGCCACGTAGAGGATCCTCTGCTCCTCCTCCACCGCCTTCCCCCGCGCCCGGTCTTTCAGGAGCTCGGAGAGCGGAGCGGACTGAGCCCCTTCCCCGGGATCAAGCCCGATGCCGAGCGAGGGATCAACATAGGGCTCGTCATCGTACCTGATCTGCCTCTGCAGACCTGACACGATGACGACCGGGAATTCCAGCCCTTTGGCCGCGTGAACCGTCATGATGCGGACGGCGTCCGTCTGGGATTCAATCGCCGCCTGGCCTTCCTGCTCTTCCTCCTGGATCAGCCTCTCGAGCCTTCCCACGAAGTCATACAGCGAGGTGAATCCCTGCGCCTCGTACGCGCGTGCCATCTCCAGGAGTTTGGCGAGGTTTGCCCCGGCCTGCGCCCCCCGCACGGTCCCCGCGAGCGCCGCGTTGAACCCCGTCTCCCTGAGTATCCGCGCGATCAGCTCGGCGGCGGGGAGCCTTCCCCCGAGCGCGATGTTTCCGGCGATCACGCGGTGAGCATGGTCCAGGGAAGGCACTTCGCGCCGTGCCGGGTCCTCAAGCGCTTCCCAGAGCGTCCTCCCGCCGCGCGAGCGGGCGAGCTCAAAGAGCCCGGCGTCAGAGACGGTGAAGAACGGGGCGCGCAGTATGCCCGCGAGGGCGACGTCGTCCGACGTGTCAAGAAGGAAGCGCAGGTAGTTGTACATGTCGTAGACGTCCTGGGTCTGGAAGTACCCCACGCCGCCGCTGACGACGTACGGGACGCCGTTACGGATGAACGCCTGTTCGAATTCTTCCAGCCCGTTCCTGCTCCTGAGGAGAAGCGCGATGTCCCGGAATGCGAGTGGACGGGGGTGTTCTTCACGGGTGTACACGACCGTTCCGTCTCCTGCCAGCTGGAGTATCCGCCTTGCAACGAGCTCTTCCTGCGTGAGAGCCCCCTCTTCCTCCGGCGGCAGCGGGAGGAGGACCTCCACCCCTCCCGGGTCGTCGTTGATCCTGGCGCGAAGGAGCGGATCGTAACGGGCCGCCTCCCCGGCCTCCATCAGGCCG
>DATJPH010000666.1:0-9392 GCA_035506475.1 Bacteroidota bacterium
TCTCCGTGCCTGGGATGCGGGAAGGATTCTTGAGTCGGGGGAAGTGGGCCTCACATTCTGATTGGGGAAAATCAGCTCGCCCTGCGCTGAAGCCGGCGACGCAGCGAGGCCGAGTGCCCTGCGAAGCTCGTCCACATCGACCTTTGTGAACTCGTCTCCCGTCCCGGCGGAACGCATCTCATATTCCATCAGGAGCGATTCGAGCAACTCGCGTCCCAGCTTGTCCTTGGCGGCCTGCCGCGGGGTCATGCCACGAAGGGCTGGGACCGGGGTGTCGGGCCAGGCGTCCCAGTGTTTCTGAGCCATGCCCTTCAGAGCGTTCTGGAGTTCCGGGGAGTCCAGGAGGTGCCTCTCTTTCTCGGAGACTGGCATTGATGTTCCCCGGAGAGGCTTCTTCATGCTCTCCTTCAGCATGCCTTCGGCTGGCGTCACATCGATGTGCGTCAGTATCGCAGAATCTCCAAGCCGCTTCCTTATCTCCTTCTTCACGAGTTTTGACCGCCGCTCGGAATTGACATCGACGATCATCGCTTTGTCTGTGAGCGAAATTACCGCGATGACAGACCGGCCCTGCTCCCCCTTTTTGTCCCGCTTCAACCAGTGAATCCGCGCCCGGATTTTCTCTCCGTCCTTTGTGATTTCCTTTTCCGTCAGCAGTTCATCTTCGTTCCCGGGTGTGCCCCGAAGCTCCAGGCTCTTCAGTGCGTCGAACGCCGGTTGAAACGCCGGTATGGAATATCGAAGCGAGTGCAGCACCAGGGGGTCGCCGTCGGTGTTCCGAATGTCGGTCACCGACCTTTCCTCGGCATCAGCAATTCCGAAATACGCGCCCCGGAGGTAGTCCTCCTCATCCAGCAATATTTCTGTCCTCTCAGCCTCCGACCTGATTCGTCCTGCTGAGAACAGATCCTCCCGGATATTCTGGATCTCTGCGAGGGCGACCGCGCTGAGCGGCCGCATGCCGGTCGACATAAGGAATGAGATCCCGTCAAGCGAAACCACGCGGGCAAACATGATCATGCCCTTCACAATCTGCGTGGATGCGCCGCGCTCGGTAATGTCGACTTCGATCTCCCGTAACACGTCTCGTGCTTTGAAACCGGCACCCGGATCGGATTCCAGTGCCTGGTAGAAGCTGTAAGGGGAGGCAAGCGTTGCTTCAATCAGGCGACGGAGACCGGCGTCAATGTTTCTCGAGCTGCGGTCCGAAAGGTAGGCTTTGGCGAGAGGTGGCTTTCCCCCCGGATTCCAGTCGTATGCGAACCACGACAAGAAGTAATGGAAATCGGGGTGACTGCCAGAAACCTGTCCGCCCTTGCCGTCAAGGAATTCGTCCCACGCAGCCTGCATCTCGGGAGGACCGTACCGTCGGGTGGAGAACTCCAGGATTTGGAGGTTTGCTTCCTGGATGAGTCCCCTCACCCGGTCATAGCCCGAATCGACCGGAATAGGTGACGTCGCTCCATGGCATCTCTTGTACTTCTTCCCGCTCCCACAGGGGCAGGGATCGTTTCTTCCCGGCAGGCTCATGCAAGGTCCGATTGGTCGTAAGAACTGCGCGCGAGAACTATCATGTCAACGAAGATCAGCCCTGAGAGGTAACGGATCAGTATGACATTATCAAGGACTACCATATTTCGCTCCTGTCCGGGCAGCCGAAGTACACGCGAATGGCGCCGCACCAGGGACATGCGGAGAATTCAAGTGCCCCGGGAAAGCGGGCTTTATCCTTCTGAATCATGTTCCGCTTCTGTATTGCGAATTGCCGTATGACCTCGTAAGGCACTCACGACACCGCGAATACGCTTGCGGACCTTCTTGTAGTCGACTCTCTCCCAGGACTCCAGCAGCGGTATGAAACGCGCGTCTCCCGATCCCTTCACCATGTCGAGCAGCAGAAAGATCACCTCTCGATTCATGTCCTTCAGGAAACCGGCGTCAAACTCACCGTGCCCGGCTTCCGCGGCCCGCCGAAGGACCAAGAACAGTTCCTTTGCACGGGTGAAGCGTTCGATACTCCACCCCTTTTCTGTGTATACCAGGAGCGGAAGTCTGCCATCGTATTCATAGCGCAGAAAGTCATGGCTGATCAGCCAGTCGATCTTGCCAAGTACCTCCGCCTCGGAGAGGTCGCGAAAACATCCATACACCGGGCTGGCATCGAGTTTGAGCTCAAGAACCTTCTTTTCGCGCGATCCTCGCAATATCTTGACCAACAGAGTGCGCCCGCCTGATCCGATCAGTTCATCCGCACCACGGAGAACGGTTTCCACTTCGATCATCGGCAGATGTCGTGCCGGCGCGGGGTGCAGGTGTACAGGTGTTCGGGTAATTCGACGGGTCATTGATATTGCCAGGTGCCGATGACAGCAAGCTCACAATTGTAGACGCTATTTCTCCACACTCAGTCAATTTATACCTGTTCAGGTATAAAGTCCACCAGGACCAGTATTATATACCCTTTGGGGTATAAATGTTTAAGCCCCCAGGAATTTATACCCACAGAGGTATACTATCTTCTGGAGAGCCGCGGTAGGTGGTCGACCTCCAACTTCAGAAAGGGTTTGTTGATCTCGAGCAGCCGATGGCAAATGTGCTTGCCAGCATGTGCGATGAGATCGCCGGTCCGGGCGCGTACGGGCGCTACCTGGACGATCTCGGTCAGAACATCAGCACGGTAGACGAAGAAATCACGACGGGTCGAAGTCCAGCCGCTCGACAATAGGTAGCGGGAGGCGTTGCCGGTGATGTGTACTTCGACGCATTCGAGACACGGAGTCTTGAGGACCAAGCCTCATGAGCAGGCTGCCTGCAAATGACGCATTCGCCTGTGTGCACGGCTCCTGGAACAGATCGTTCCGCACGGGCTACAAGCTGATCCGTGTTCCTCTCAGCAGAGAACCCGCCTCAGCCCCTCAGTCGTCAAACACTATCCCCCACAAATACCGTTTGACTCCTGAGGGGACCGAAGCTATAATACCACCCCACCTACGCTTGGTATCACCTGATACTATTTCAGGAACACGAGCCTCATCGACTTCATGAACTCGCCAGCGCGAAGCCGGCATAAGTACACTCCGCCGGCGAATGTGGTGCCGTCAAATGTCACCTCGTAAACCCCCGCCTGTTCCTCTCTGTTCACCAGAACCGCAACACGCTGCCCGAGCGCATTGTACACGCTCAACGAGACGAGGGAGCGCTGCGGGATCGAGTAGCGAATCACGGTCGTCGGGTTGAAGGGGTTCGGATAGTTCTGTTCCAGGACGTACCCTCGTGGTATCTCCGAAGGTGTCCCGACGGAGACAATCGTTCCCCGGAGGAGTGTGTCGGCGAGAAATCCTGCGTCCACTATCGAGCTGGCACCCGCAAACCTTCCGACGAACGCCGCACCGGCAATCCCTGTCACCGTGCTGGTCGTCGAAGCTCCGGCGGCATACCCTGTGCCCATCGACCACCAGGGGACTGCACTGGTCTGTGCGGACGAGATGGGATGTCCAAGAAGGCACAGGACGACGCCGAGTGCTGCAATTCGGCTCTTCATGGCATCACCTCGTGCCGTTGTGCGACTCCAGTTCCTCGACCCGGCGGGCGAGCCTGTCGGTCTCCTTTTTGAGTTGTTGAAGCTCGCCCAGGAGCAAGGGAATGAGTTTCTGATACTGCACCGATTCCGGCTCATGTTCCCGGTTGTAGATGACCAGCTCAGGCAAGACCTTTTCCACCTCTTCCGCGATCAACCCGAATTCGTTCTTCGCGCCCGTCTCCCCCCTGTAATCGAATACCACCGGATTGAGGGAGAAGATCCGCGAAGAATATCCGTCGATCGGTCGCAGGTTTGTCTTGTACCGGATGCTCGAGCCCGGAATCCCGAGGAGCCCCGACTGGTTGATGTAGAGGGGCTGGGTCACCCCGCTAAGTACGGTGAGCGCTCCCGGGATGATCACCTGTCCGCTCGAAGGCGTGAGCTTGATGCCCCCGACGTCGGTGGAGATCACTCCGTTGGTCCCGTCATGCGACATGCTCAAGTATGTCCCCCAGCTGCTGGTTGCCCTGCCGTGGACGCGGACCTCGGCGTCATTCGTCCTTGCCGCCGACCACGACCAGAGGTACGAATAGACCTGGTTCTGCGCCTGCGTGCCGTCGCCCACAAATTTCCCCAGCGTGTTGTTTTTGAACTCCACTCCCGGATGACCCGGGTCATTCTGCACTGTTGAATTGTGGATGACGTCGCCGTCCACCTGGGCGTTCCGGTTCACGTGCAGGCGCTCAGCGGGCGATGAGGTCCCCATGCCGACGTTCCCGGAACTGAAGTAGATGTTGCTCCCGGAGCTCTGCCAGGGATTGCTGCCTCCGGACCCCGCCACGCTCGCGTAGGCAGCGGTGTCGGCGTTTATCGTGCGAATACTGTAGCCCGCGGATGAGAGGGGCATCCGGGGGGAGAGCTCGGCTTCCGCCCCGACCTGAACGCTGAGCCAGTACGGCCGATCGAATTTCACTGTGGAGCCGAAGAGCACCTGGTCTCCCAGTTGCGTGGAAAAGAGGCCGCGCACGGTGCTCAGGTTTTTCTGTTCGGTCCAGATCGCGCTCCCACCGCTGCTGGCCTGGTACAGTCGGAATGTGATCGTATACGTTGCGTCCGGTTTTGGCACCCCGGAGGCGTCGGTCAGGATCCCCTGATATGCAATCGTTTTGGGAATCTGGGCATTCGCGTTCAACGCCAGCAAAAGGAGAAGAACAAGTGCCGCGGTCGAAATCACCGATTTCATGAGTACCTCCTGATGATGGTGAACTTCGCGGGAAGGAAGTGATGCTACGGGAATGCGGCCGGCGATGCGTGGGAGAGGTGGGAGTGCAACGAAGCACACGCGACGTGGTTCAGCGCTCTCAGGTCTGACACGGGAACCGCGGCTCGTCGAAACTGCCCGGGTCTCCATTTGTCGACCGGATCACCTGCCGTGAATCTACATTGCGGCTTTCATTCAGTCAAGGGGGAATCAACGCGGGGATGCCGGACTCTCCCTCGCTTTGCGGCAAGAATCAGCATTAAGCTGTTCAGGTTCAGGAGGGCCCTGAGCCTGATCAAGGAAGGTTCGTCAAACGTCCCATTTTGGCTCCGACGAAATCTTTTGGAGAAACGAACATGCATCAATGAATCACCCGGTCGAATTCGGGAATTTGGACCATTGAGGCGGTTTCAAGTGAACCGGGAAGAGTATGTCCACCATACTGCGGAGGATCCTATGAAGGATTTGAGTGACGGCTTCAATCAATCCGCTCTGTCACGGTTTCTCAGTCTAAGCGCGGGTCGATTCGACATATGATATGCTGCACCAGAATCGTGGAGAGTGAACAGGGGGGGGATGCTCTCGGTGACCAGAACGGGATCGAATCAAACCTGAGCCGGAATGAATCGAATCTCAATCGCCACCCGACTTGAAAAAACCGACCTGCCCAAATCTACAGATTATTCTCACACGAACTATGTTTGGACCGCGGGTCAATTTGCGCAACGATTACTTTTTGTGACCTGTTCGATGTACAAGAAATCGCGGCAATCATTACCTTGAACCAGCCTCAGTGACAAGTTGTGATGTCCTTGCTCGCACCGATCCTTGACGCCTCCGGCTCAGAACAGACCACATGACCCGCATGAAAAACTATATCGCCTTTTTCATTGTCACCCTTACACTGTCCTCCTTCCTCTTCGAGGGATCAACCGCTGCGGTTATTACCTCTTCGCAATCGGGAAACTGGTCTGCACAGTCGACATGGGGAGGCGGCCCGATACCGGCCGCGGGCGACACGGTAATAATCGGGGGCAACTATACCGTCACGGTTTCTTACCCCGGCGCAGGGTGCGCGCTTCTCCAGATTGGAGGGACTGCGCCCGGGGCGGGATCGGGGACATTGTCGCTCAATTACATGCTCACCGTTACAGGTCCCGTTATCGTCGGGCAGCCCGGCAACGCGGGGAGCATATTGCTGGCATATGGTGGCAGACTGACGTGCGCAGGATTTGTCATCAACAACCTGGGGAGCTGGGCGCCCTCCGGGGGAACAGTTCAGATAACAGCCTCCGGCACGCTCCCGGCATCGGGTATAACTACCTTCTATAACCTGGAAATTGTCTCCGGTACTACCAGTCTCGGTGCCAATCTCGCCGTTCTCGGATCGCTGACCATCGATGCCGGGGCCGGCCTGAACTGCGGCGCCGACACTCTCTTCGTGCAGGGGAGCTGGACAAACAACGGCACGTTTTCGAGCGGCACGGGGAGCGTGATATACAACGGATCAAGCTATCCAACGTTGTCGAACCCTGCCGGGGAGTCGTTCAACAACCTGGATATCAGGCTGGATGGCGGCTATCTGACACTGAACGGATCCGTGACGGTCAACGGAGTGTTTGCACTGGACCAGGGGACTCTCCGGGTCGGCACGAGCACGCTGACACTGAACGGTGCCGTTTCAGGCGGCGGAACTCTTGCGAGCGACGCCGCAGGGACGGTCATCTATAACCAGCCAGGCCCCGGCCAGGCGGTCCTCCCGGGCGCATATGGAAGCCTGACATTCAACGGTTTTGCCAAGGTCCTCCCGTCCACGGGCGTGGTCGCAATCGCAGGCACATTCTCGCCCGGGAGTGCCTCCGGCCACACGGTGGCGGGAAGCACTATTTCATTCACGTACGGCAACCAGACCGTGCCTCCGTTCCCCTATGTCAATCTTTCCCTGAGCGGCGCGGGATCAAAGACCGGCCCGTCCACAATGGTCCTCAATGGGAATCTATTCATCGGCACGGGCGCGACATTTCTTGGTCTGACTTCACTCACACTTGACGGTCCCATAGATACCGTTAACGGGTCGCTCTCTGTAGTCACGCTGAACATCGGGGCGGGCGGTACACTCACCTGCAACGGGAGTGTTAACACCGGCACGCTGAATGTCGAGGCATCCGGTCTAATCGTGAACAATCAGAGCATCAATGCATCCGTATCGCTTACCGGCGCCGGTGCGATCGCACAGGGGCCGACAGGCGGGCTGGGCATCGGCGGGACCGTGGACATCGCGGGGTTTAACGTGAGCACTCCGGGAAACTGGGTCGTATACCTCGGCGTGAACCAATCGGTGAGGCCGGCGCAGTACTACAGTCTGTCGCTCGCCGGATCTGGAACGCCGAACCTGTCGGGGGTCAACTCGGTTCCAGGGAACTTCACGCTCACCGGATCGACGAGCCTTACTGCTCCTTACGCGCTCACAATCGGGAAGGATTTCACGATCGTCCCCGGCGCGAGTTTTGATGCCGGGCCCTATTCGCACGTCGTTCGGGGGAACATCAATATCATGGGAACGTTCAATCCCGGCACGAGCACCTTCAGTTTGAGTGGGACGTCTCTCCAGGCCATCGGCGGTGGACCGTTCTACAATCTGGTGATAAACGATTCCGCCGGCGTCGGACTCTCCGGGGACGTTACGATCGCAGACACGCTTTCCCTGAAATCCGGTGCATTTGGATTCGGCTCGCACACACTCACGCTCAACGGGCCCTGTGTCGTCGCAAACGGAAATCTCTCCGGTGGGGTCGCGGGCGGTCTGATTCTCGGCGGCACGATCTCTACGACGACGCTTCCGGCGATCACACTGGGCAAACTCACGCTTAACCGACCGGGCATAACATCTCTCGCGGGAAACCTGGTTATTGACAGTCTGCTCACAGTCAACGCGGGATCTTTGTCAACGGGCACCGATACGGTGATCCTCGGGGCTGGCGGATACCTTTCAGAGCTCCCCGCTCATCTGGTCATCGGTCACGTGAGTACAACCCGGAGCTATCCGGGCGCGGTAGGGACGGTGACATTCGGCAATATAGGGGCAGACTTCGTTTTATCGGGGACAACGGACCTTCCCGCGACGACGATCCGGCGGACTACTGGGACGGCGTCTACTGGCGCCGGACACAGTTCTCTACGTCGCTACTTCGACATCATACCGTCCACCAATATGTATGTGCTCTCTGGCATCCTGGTGTACCATTATGATCAGAGCGAACTTGGAGGGCAGAATCCCGCGGCACTCGAGCTCTTTGCGTCCGGGGATAGCGGCGCGACCTGGCGCAACAAAGGGGGGTCGGCAAACACTGCCGGCCGGACAGACTCCACCCCCGGGGACTGGGGCTTCTGTCGTGTTACGGCATCGGACACCAACAATATTCTCGGACCCACGGGGACCCCGTTTTTCGACGCGCTGGTACCATCTTCGCGCGATTCCGGCGCGCCGGGATTCACGCTGGCCGCCATCATGGGAGTCAATTTCATCCCCGGGAGATCGACAATCCGGTTCAACGGCAGCGACAGGCCCACAACCTTCATCGGCATTCATGAATTGGATGCCGCAATACCTCCCACCGATCTCCTCATACCGGGAGCGTACCCCGTCACAGTGTTCAACACCGGCGGTGGAGGGCTCTCCAATGCGTGGAACTTCACCGTAAACGGGTCGAGCGGACAGCTCACGGTGGGTGTCGAAACCGCGCCGGATGGGTCGGGAGTCGTCGTGCCTGCCCAAACGATTGGTGTCTGGGACATCCTGAAAGTTTATGCCGTTGCACGCGGCGCCGGGGGGAAGTATATCACGAATGTCATCGCCGACACCTGGTCACTGGTCCAGATCACAGGAGCTGTCGTGCCGGAAGACCTCGGCATCTCGGGCAACGGTGCCGCCTTCCGCGGCAACGGCCTTGGCAGCGCGGTCATCAGGGCCACCTATCGTAATCTTATCCCGATTCCGTCGGGAACAATAACTGTAGCGCAGACGGCGAGCATCCAGGAAACCTCCGTGCCGTTGACGTACGCGCTGATGCAGAATTTTCCCAATCCATTCAATCCGACTACTGAAATCAAGTTTGACCTGCCATTCGGAGGGGATGTGTCGCTGGGCGTGTACGATGTCCTTGGCCAGAAGGTCGCCTCCCTGGCAAGCGGTTATTATCCGGCGGGGCATCATTCGGTCACATGGAATGGGACGGGCTGTGCAACCGGTGTGTATTTCTACAGGCTTCAGGCAGGGAATTCGCCGGAAGGAAAAAGCCGCGCCTTCGTTTCCACGAAATCCCTCATGTTAGTGCGATGACCGGGAGGAGAGTTAGCTGGTTCATTTAAGTTCTATCTTTCCGAGTGACGACAAACCCTTCCGATCGAGCCGGTGCCGGCAAGTGCCTCAACATTAACCCGAAAAGGCCTTAGAGAGTGTGGAGAGCGGGGGAGAGGGGATAATGGAGCGAAGGAGGAAGTCTTGCATTGGAGAAGCAGGATTGCCGCGCAGCTTCGGCTGCCAGAGTTACGACCATACCTCCTTTGAACGAAGGAAATTCTCTGCAACACGCCGCTGACTGGATATGGAGG
>DATJPH010000667.1:0-2780 GCA_035506475.1 Bacteroidota bacterium
CAGGCCGTGGTGGACAGCTTTCCGGTGCTGAAGACATGGGCGCTTCCCGTTCCCCCGGCCGTCAGGGACGACTCGGCGGCAGGGTCCCAGGCCGCTTACAGCCCCATGGGGAACATCCGTCTTGCCTCGCTGTACCCGATCGTCGAAGGGTACAAGGTGTATCCCGGATACGGTCTCCGGTTCAATTTTTCCGACCCGCTCGCTCTCCACAGGATCAACATGAGCGCGTCATACACTCCCAACCGCTCCGTCCCGCAGGACGAGCGGCTTCATGCCGCCTTCAATTACAATTTCTGGGAGTGGGGGGTGAGCGGGAGCTGGAATGCCGGGGATTTCTATGACATCTTTGGTCCCACGCGCGCGAGCAGGAAGGGATCCTCGCTTGGTCTGAGGTACAGTGACTACCTGACGTACGAGGAACCCGAGAGCATGGAGCTCGGCGGCAGCCTCACCGGGTACTGGGGACTTGAGCGCCTGCCGGAGTACCAGAACATCGCGGCAACGTTCAGCACGTTCTATTCCCTGAATCTCGAGGCAAAGTATTCCATGCTCTCCTGGTCGCTCGGAGCGGTGCAGGAGGAGAGCGGGATTCGCTGGGAGCTCGCCTCGCTCAACGACGAGGTGAACGGCACGATCTATCCGCGCTTCTACGGTGCGCTTTCCACCGGAACGCTCCTGCCCATCGACCACTCCTCCGTCTGGCTCCGCGTTGCCGCGGGGTATTCACCGGGCAACCGTGCCGAGCCGTTCGCCAATTTCTATTTCGGTGCGTTCGGCAACAACTGGGTCGACAGGGGCGAGATACGCCGGTTCCGCGAGTACTACGCATTCCCCGGAGCCGGGCTGAACTCCATCGGCGGGACGAACTTCGGGAAGCTCCTCCTGGAGTGGGTTCTCCCTCCTGTTCGCTTCAGGCGGTTCGGGGGCGAATCCGCCTACATCACGTGGGCGCAGCTCGCCCTCTTTTCCGGCGGGATCGTCACAAACATGGACGACGCCACTGTTGGACAGACCGTGGGCGACGTCGGCGCCCAGCTCGATTTCCGATTCGTGTTCTTCTCGGCGCTTGAATCGACGCTCTCCTTCGGCTGCGCGGCCGCCGTGGAGAAGCAGCAGCACATGACGCAGGAGTTCATGGTGTCGCTCAAGATACTCCGCTGAGACCGGGAGAGCGCCAATGGAATTCCTGCTCGGCCTCGTTCCCGTCTGCGTCTTTCTTGCCGCGCTGTTTCTCTTCGACAGCTACAAGCTTGTTCCTCCCCGGTCGCTGTTTGTCGCGCTCGGAGCAGGGTGTGCCGCGGCCGCCGTCGCGTACCCGCTGAACGCCCTCCTGATCGGCTCGAGCGGCATGGGGCTCGCCGACTTCACGCGCTATGTCTCCCCGTTCGTCGAGGAATCCCTCAAAGCCGTGTTTCTCGTCTACCTGCTTGCGACGCGGAAAACCGGATTCCTCGTTGATACCGCGATCCAGGGGTTTGCCATAGGGGCGGGGTTCGCCCTCATCGAAAACATCTCCTACGTCGTCTCCCTCGGCTCGCACAGCGCGATACTCTGGCTCATCAGGGGGTTCGGCACCGCGATGATGCACGGGGCGGCGACCTCGATCGCGGGGATCGTCGGCAAGGTGATGTCCGACCGGGGGGGAAGCGCAGGCTTCAGGACGCTCTTTCCCGGGATACTTATTGCCATCGTGATCCATTCGGCGTTCAATCACTTCTTCATTCCCGCGGTCGCCACGACGGTGCTCATCGTGATGCTGCTCCCGGTCCTGATGTCGATCGTGTTTGCCCGGAGTGAAGAAGCCACGCGCCGCTGGCTCGGCGTCGGGTTCGATACGGACCGCGAGCTTCTCGAGATGATCTCCAGCGGGCACCTTGCCGAAACCCGCATCGGTCTCTACCTCCAGGCCCTCCAGTCCCGCTTCCCCGGCGAGGTCCTTGCCGACATGCTCTGTCTCCTGCGGCTCCGGCTGGAGCTCGCTGTGCAGGCAAAAGGCCTCCTCCTGATGAGAGAGGCGGGCTTCGAGATCCCTCCGGATCCGGAGGCCGCCGAGAAGTTTGCAGAACTCCGGTTCCTGAGAAAAGCGATCGGCCCGACCGGCATGCTTGTGATTCAGCCGTTCCTCCACACGCCCGAGGAGCAGCTTCGCCAGATCCTCCGCGCCTGATTCCTGTCGTTGCGAGAGCGAAGCAATCTTGTGTTGCTTTTCCCCCGTCACTTTTTCATCTTACTGACCGGCAACACTGTCCTGGCCCGTTCGTTCTCACCATCCGGGGTTGCGCCATGTTCATGCGCACAGTACATCTGAGGCTTGATCCCAACCGACTTCTTGAATTGCGCCAGATGTACACCGCGGTCATCATCGCGGCGCTCTCCCGCACCCCCGGCTGCCTGTACGCCGGCCTCCTGCAGAGCGTCGACCACCCCGAGGTGGGCATTTCGCTCACGCTCTGGAATGCCGCCTCCGACGCTGAGGCATACGAAAAGACCGGGACCTACCAGAAGCTTCTCGAGCAATCACGCCCCTTCCTCGCCGAGTCGCCGGAATGGACCGTCCACATGAGCGACGACATGCAGCTGGAGTACGCCCCCGTGGAACATGAACCGCCGATCTCCCGGTACGAGTCACCCGGCGGGGCCGACCCCTCCGTCTTCTCCCCGCCCGGCAAAGAGAGGCTCTTCCTCCGGATCCTGTCGCTTCACGTCCGCCGCGGCAGGCTCGATGAGTTCACGTCGCTCTACAGGGGAGAGATCATACCGGGACTCCGCCGCATGCCGGG
>DATJPH010000668.1:0-3834 GCA_035506475.1 Bacteroidota bacterium
CACGATCGTGGAGGGACTCCCCCCCGGACCCGTCGGCGCCGAGCCCTTGCATGCCAGGCCCGCCAACGCGGCAAGAACAAACGCCGCCGCCGCAAGCCGTCTCATCTACGCCGCGCTCCGTTCCTGGGGAAGTTCCAGGTACAGCAGGCCGTGCATCGCGGCGGAGACCAGGTAGACGTAGAACACGGTGAAGAACACGCCGATGAGCACGAACAGGATCCCGATGAACGCAAACGACTGGATCCCGACGGCGATGAGCGCCACGACGACCGTATTCTGCCAGTTCCCCCGGAAGTCACGGAAGATCTGTCCGATGTCGATGGCATCGCTGATTTTCTCTCTGAGGGCGAACCTGTAGGCGACGATCGGGAACAGTGCCGTCAGGAAGAGCGCATACGGGACCACCAGGAGCGTGAATCCGAACATGTAGACGACGGTAAGCACCCCCACCATGTCCGGAGCGTCGCTTGTGCTCGTGGCAACGGCGAGCCCGATGACGGGGATGACGAGAAGGAAGACGGGTATCAGGTAGATCAGGTACACGATGCAGTACTTGAAGCCGAGCACGAACTTGACGCCGATGTCGTTCCACTCCGGAAGCGGCGGCTCCTGGCGCCTGATGACGCGCTGTGTGACCTGGATGAGGTAGCCGACGATGACAGGCAATCCGATCCCGATGAGGCAGAGCAGCATGAACAGCGCGGCGATCAGGAACTTGGACGCCCAGGAGGGATCCTTGAAGGGGAGACTGAACGCTTTACCTATGTCTTTCATGTGCCGGGCGTGATGTGGGAAGACCTGAATGTGAAGTAACATACAGAAAGCGGGGGGGAGATTCAAGCGGCGCGGACCCGTTGACATTACCCCCCGTTGTGGGTATATTTGAACGCTTTGCCGGATCAAACGGGGCTGTAGCTCAGCTGGGAGAGCGCGTGAATGGCATTCACGAGGTCAGGGGTTCGATCCCCCTCAGCTCCACGCCGGTATTCAACTGTCAATCGCCCCCCGGCGATTGACAGTTTTTTTTGGGCCTTCCTTGTCAAACGCCGTATTCCCGGGATCCCCCCGATATGGATTGCAGTTCTCGGCTCCATGGCCTAACATGAACTGCTGGAACCGGTTCCCCTCACAGACTGTTCATGTGTAATGCGAATCCTCTACGGCTATCTGCGGGGCTACTGGAAGCTCGTCCTTCTCGCCCTCTTCCTGGCGACGATGAACCAGGTCTTCTCACTGCTGGATCCCCTGATCTTCCGGCATGTCATCGACCAGTATGCGACCCGGTACCGCGACTACACCCCGGAACAGTTCATACGCGGCGTGAGCCTTCTTCTTGCCGCCGCGGTCGGCGTGGCGTTTGTCTCCCGGGTTGCCAAGAACTTCCAGGACTATTTCGTCAACGTCATCACCCAGAGGCTCGGCGCGCAGCTCTATTCCGACGGGCTCCGGCATTCGCTCGAGCTCCCGTACGCCGTGTTCGAGGATCAGCGGAGCGGTGAGACGCTCGGCAAGCTCCAGAAAGTCAGGATCGACGTCGAGCGGCTCATCTCCGCGTCGATCGGCACGCTGTTCACCACGCTCGTCGGCGTCATCTTCGTGATGGTGTACGCGTTCACCGTCCACTGGATCATCGCGCCGGTCTACTTCGCGACCGTCCCGCTCCTGGGGATTCTCTCAAGCGTTCTGAGCAGGAAGATCAAGACGATCCAGAAAGTGATCGTGGCGGAGACCACCGCGCTCGCAGGGTCGACGACCGAGTCGCTCCGGAACATCGAGCTCGTCAAGAGCCTCGGCCTGGCCGACCAGGAGATCGAGCGACTGAACGCGACGACGGGGAAGATCCTCCGGCTGGAACTGAAGAAGGTGCGCTACCTGCGCAGTCTCAGTTTTATCCAGGGTACGTCCGTCAATTTCCTGAGGACGACGATCCTCTTCGTCATGCTGTACCTCATCTTCGCGCAGCAGATCACGGTGGGGCAGTTCTTCTCCCTGTTCATCTATTCGTTCTTCATCTTCGGGCCCCTGCAGGAGCTCGGGAACATCATCAACGTGTACAGGGAATCGGAAGCGTCGCTCAAGAACTTCCAGGATATCCTCGAGACTCCGGTCGATGCGAAGCCGCTCGCGCCGGTCCCCCTCGGGCCGCTCGACACGCTGGCATTCGATCATGTCACCTTCCAGCACCAGTCAGCCTCGGCCCCCGCGCTCACCGACATCACGTTCGAAGCCCGGATGGGATCGACGATCGCGTTTGTCGGACCCTCCGGGGCCGGCAAGTCGACGCTCGTGAAGCTCCTTGTGGGGCTCTACCGCCCGCAGTCCGGACAGATTTGGTACAACGGCGTGGCCGGGAGCGCGATCGACCTCGACAGGTTCCGGCGGAAGATCGGGCTCGTCACGCAGGACACACAGCTGTTTGCCGGGACGATACGCGACAACCTCCGCTTCGTCAACCCGGAAGCGAGCGACGCGGAGTGCCTGGAGGTTCTCCAGCGTGCGGCGTGCCAGAGCCTCCTTGCGCGCGCGGACCGCGGGCTGGACACTCCCATCGGCGAGGGTGGGGTGAAGGTGTCGGGGGGGGAGAAGCAGCGCCTCTCAATCGCCCGGGCGCTCCTGCGGCGGCCGAGCCTTCTTGTCTTTGACGAAGCGACCTCGTCGCTCGACTCGCTGACAGAGGAAGAGATCAGCGAGACGATACGCACCGTGTCCGACCAGCAGAACCACATCACGATTCTGATTGCGCACCGGCTCTCCACGATCATGCACGCCGACACGATCTTCGTCCTGGAAAAGGGGAAGATCGTGGAGTCCGGCGCGCACGACGCTCTCGTGGACTCCAAGGGGCTCTATTTTGCCATGTGGCGCCAGCAGATCGGGGAGGCGCGCGACGCCGCGCGCGGCCCCCTGCTGGGCGACAAGGATCTCATCATGAAGAACTGAACCGCGTTCCTCCATATCCTCCGCTTTCCGGATGCCCGCTGAGAGAAAACCGAACCGCCTGATCCACGAGAAGAGTCCCTACCTGCTGCAACACGCCCGCAATCCCGTCGACTGGTACCCCTGGGGTGAGGAGGCATTTGCAGAGGCCCGCATGAGGGATGCGCCGGTCTTTCTCTCGGTGGGGTACTCGACGTGCCACTGGTGCCACGTGATGGAACGGGAGTCGTTCGAAAACGAATCCACGGCCGCGCTCCTGAACGAACACTTTGTCTGTATCAAGGTCGACAGGGAAGAACGTCCGGATCTCGACCGCGTGTACATGACGGCGCTCCAGGCGATGGGGCAGAACGGCGGGTGGCCGATGTCGATGTTCCTGACCCCTGACGGCCAGCCCTTCTACGGCGGCACCTATTATCCCCCCGAATCCCGGTACGGCCGCGCCGGGTTCCCTGACGTGCTGAAGAAGATCAGGGCCATCTGGGATGCCGAGCGCCCGAAGGTGAATGAGTCTGCGCTGAGTATTACGACCTATCTCCGGGATGTCGCCGGTTCCGGATCCGCGGGTGAGATTCCCCCCTCAGGGGTCCTTGAGACGGCATGGAACCAGATCTCTTCGACCTACGACCCCGTCGACGGAGGATTCGGCGGCGGACCCAAGTTTCCACGCCCTGTCGTTTTTGATTTTCTTCTCCGCTATGGTCGCCGCACAGGCGGCGACGCCCCTCTCGGGATCGTGACACACACGCTGCGCAGGATGGCCGCCGGAGGGATCTACGACCAGATCGGCGGAGGGTTCCACAGGTACGCCGTCGACGGTCAGTGGCGCGTCCCTCATTTTGAGAAGATGCTGTACGACCAGGCGCAGCTCGTGCAGGTATACATCGACGCCTGGCT
>DATJPH010000669.1:0-2663 GCA_035506475.1 Bacteroidota bacterium
CCAGGCGGACCACTCGGTCAACGGAACGTTTCTGGCGACGTCGACAGACCTCCTGAACTGGAAGAAGGTCGGGATCCTGTTCCCGCGCGCGACGCGGACGCATCGCAACGGGGTCGTCCTCCACGATCCGCACAACAGGGCCGTGAAGGTGAACGGGAAGTTCATCATGTACATCAATGACGGCCTTGTCGCCTATTCAGACGACCTTGTTCACTGGGAGTCGCACGAGACGAAGGAACGGTGGCCGGGAGGGGAAGGGTGCCTGGCGCTCGCCAACTACTCGAAGGAGCGGCCTGAAGACATCGTGCTGTTTACCGGCGGCAATCACACGGGGCATTTCTACGCGATCGGGGAGGTGCTCTTCTCGACGCGGGATCCCGAGAAGCCACGGAGCTGGCTCCCCCGCCCTGTCCTGAAAGCGGAGGAGGAATACCCGTGGGAAATCGGGCTGAGCGCGGAGCCCCCGCACAAACCGATCTCGACGTTCCGCGACTGCATATTCTTCAACGCGCTGACGCTCCACGCCGGGCAGTGGTGGCTCTATTACGGGGGGAGCGAGTACTACACGTGCCTCGCCACGGCGCCCGGCGCCTGAAGCCCGGCTAACGGAGAATCACAAGTTTCTTCACCGCGACACGGCTCCCCGCAGCCAGCCTGTAGAAGTAGACACCTGAAGCCAGTCCCGATCCATCGAGGCTGGCTTCATGTATTCCCGGCCCCTCAACGGTGTTGACAAGCGTGACAACCTCCTGGCCGATGCTGTTGAAGACCGTCAGCCGGACGGAGGCGCGATCCGGGAGGCTGTACCTGATCCTTGTAGAAGGATTGAACGGGTTGGGATAGTTCTGCTCGAGCCGGAACGCCCCCGGGTGTGAAGGACGTGATGCAACAGATGTCACCCCCGTGCTGTTCATCTCCTGTATCATGTGGTACAGGTAGATATGGCCCAGGTTGGCGTACCAGATATCGGGACGGTTGCTTATGTAGTTCAGGTGATTGACAAAATACGGCATGGCGGTATCGGTGATGATGACCTGTGGGTGCCACATGAAATGATAGAGGCCGCCAGCCGCAGCGACAGCGTCGAACGTCCCGTTAAGCGAGGCAATGCTTGTATCTCCTCCCCCCCAACTCGGAGCACCTATTTCAAGCGTGGGGGTCAGAGGGGCAAAATGCGACACATCCGCCTCCCATGAGCTCAGGGGAGACTGGGCGTACGTGTAGAGCCGGGCGACCAGGTAATGCCCCACTCCGAGCAGCGAATCTGTCGATGAATCAAAGTCCCCGTAGGGTGCGAGCCAGACGTAGACGTACCCGGTGTTATTGACCGAAAACAGCGGGGGGAGAGCAAGCATCTCGACGTCCCTCTCGCACCCCAGCACTTCGCTGTCCGGGAGTGCATACGGCGTATGCGTGTGCGTCCGGCTGTGTGCCGCTGCTTCCACACAGCCAAGGTTCAACTGATTCTGTATCGCGAGCCATGTAGACCGTGTGGTGTTTCCGCCCCCCGTTATGATGCCGGCGGTGACGTAGAGTCCATGGCGCCTGAATATCCCGAGAAGCGCGTTGTACCACGCGGCAGTCCAGTCCGACCAGTCGTCCGCGGTCACAGTCACCGCGGCTCGCCGGTTGTCGTAGTACCTGCTGATGCCGAGATACCGCACCGGCACGGGTGAATCCAGCGAGTCGTACACCGTGAGAAAAAGCGAATCGCTCCCGCCGGCAAACGACGCGGAAAGATATCCCGTGCGGGCGGCGTAGTCGAACCTGGCCGCATCAACGGCATTAAACAGATCGCTCCCTCCTCTTACTGGAAGCGGCGTGGAAGGCTCACCTGCGTGGCGCCTGTATGATGCCTTCAGAGCGTGTGCCGCCGCGCCGATATCGAACATGTAGGTCAGGGGATACGCGCAGCCATACTGCGCGTGGAACCGGGGCTGGATCGCAATGGCGATTTCGCCTGAAGGGCCCGCCGTCACGGAGAGCCGCGCCTCCTCCTGTGCATATGAAACCACGGAGACGAGCAGGAAGAGAATTGAGAGGAGAAGAATCTGAGATTTCACGAGGATACCTGAAGGAATGGTCATTTTGACTTAAGCACGGAAATTCCGTACTTTTACAGCATACACTTTCGGAGGATTTCATGGGGAACCTCGGTGCAACCGAGCTTATCATCATCGTCCTTATCGTGCTGATATTCTTCGGCTCAAAGAAGATACCGGAACTTGCCGCAGGACTCGGCAAGGGGATGAGAGAATTCAGAAAAGCGACGCGCGACATACAGGCAGACCAGGAAGAAGAAACACCTGCCCTGAAATCGCCGAAAACCGAAACAATGGCGTGCCCCTACTGCAACTCCCAGGTTGCGAAGGACTCACGTTTCTGCCCCTCTTGCGGCAAATCGCTCGAAGCGCCACGCTGCTCCAAATGCCACAGGGTCAACGCGCTCGGAGCCAAGTTCTGCGTTGAATGCGGAGAGAAGCTCTCGTAGTCGTGGTTCGAGTCTCGTGAGATTGTCAATTCCGGGCCCTCCGGGCGGTGTGACGCCGAACCGAGAGGGCCCTCTCTATTTTCCCGCCCCCAGATTTCCCGAGCGGTGCTATCGCAGGTATATCATCTTCATTGTACGCGCAAAAGCCGGGTGACCGCCCGAAGTACCCGCC
>DATJPH010000670.1:0-6969 GCA_035506475.1 Bacteroidota bacterium
GGGAGAAGATCGTCATTGAACAACAGAGGGAAAGGACGCGCCAGCATGAATGAGATGAATGCCATCGGGCTCGTGGAGCTCTCGAGCATCGCGGCCGGCTACCTCGTCGCCGACGCGATGCTGAAAGTCTCCGACGTCTCACTCCTTCTCTCCCGGAGCATCTGCTCGGGCAAGTACATCGTCATGATCGGCGGCGACGTGGCTTCCGTCCGCTCCAGCGTGGACGCGGGGACGCTCGCCGGCACGGGGATGGTGATCGACTCGTTCGTGATCCCCAACGTGCACGCCGGGGTCTTCCCGGCGATCGCGGGGACGGCCGCCGTGGAGATGCTCGGGGCGCTGGGGATCGTCGAATCCTTCAGCGTCGCCTCCCTTGTCGAGGCCTCCGACGCCGCCGTCAAAACGGCGCGGGTCACGCTTATCGAAATCCGCCTGGCAATGGCGCTGGGGGGAAAGGCGTTCGTGACGATGACCGGCGACGTCGCCGCGGTGACGTCGGCGGTGGACGCCGCGGCGTCGGTCTGCGCCGAGCGCGGGCTCCTTGTCAACCGCGTCGTCATACCGAACCCCCGGAAAGAACTCCTCAAGGAGCTGATCTGACGCGTGATTACGGCGCCCGACACGATCCTTACGCCCCGGCTCACCCTCTCCAGGCACGTGCGCGCAGACGCGGAGGATATATTCAGGACGTACGCCCGGGATCCGGAGGCGACGCGCTATCTCCTCTGGCGTCCCGACGGGACGCTCGCCCAGGTGGAGGAATACCTTGCAGGGGTGGTCGCGCTCTGGGAGAGCGGGAGCTCATTCGCGTGGGCAATCCGCCTGCGTCCGGCCGGGACGTTCGTCGGCACGATCGAGGCGCGCATCGATGCCTACATGGTCAATATCAGCTACGTGATCGGGTCCGCCGAGCGGAACAGGGGCTATGCGACCGAATCCGTGAAGGGGGTCTGCGCCTGGGCGGGCGCGGAGCCGGATGTCTTCAGGATCTGGGCCGTGTGCGCGGCCGACAATGCCGCCTCGGTGCGCGTGCTGGAGAAAGCCGGGATGACAAGGGAAGGGCTTCTCCGCCGCTGGGCGGTGTTTCCCAATCTCGGCGGAGCGCCCGTCGACTGCTACAGCTACGCGTGCGTGAGGGACGGGGTCCCCGGCGAGGTCTCCCCCTCACCGTTCTTGTAGATTGTCCCCCCGTTTGGTACATTACGAAGAGAGAAGGAGTCCTGGATGCAGAATGCCTTCATGAGTATGTTCCCCGCGCCGGAGCAGGAGAAGATCGCTGCCGCCGTCGCGGAAGCTGAAAAAGTGACCTCCGGCGAGATCGTCCCCTATGTCGTCGGCCTGAGCGACCACTATGAGGTTGCCGAGTGGCGCGGCGGTGCGACGGCCGGGATTCTCGCCTTCGCTCTCCTGTCGTTTGCAAGGACCAGGGGGGGAGACTGGTCAGGCTTTGACCCTGTCTGGATCGGGCTCATCACGCTTCTTGCCGCCGGCTGTGCGATGCTCGCCTCGAGGTTCATCCCGGTGCTCAGAAGGCTTTTCGCCGGGCGCCACCTGATGACCCGGCGCGTGGAACAGCGCGCCGCGCAGGCCTTCATGAGCGAGGAGGTCTTCGCGACCCCCGGGCGGACGGGGATACTGATATTCCTCAGCATGCTTGAGCGGAGGGTCGTCGTCATCGGCGACGCAGGGATCCACAGCAAGGTGCGGCAGGAGGAGTGGCAGGGGATCATCGAGAGCGTCGTGCGCTCGATACGACAGGGGAAGCCTGCCGACGGTCTCGTCGATGCGATCCGCCGGTGCGGCGCGCTCCTGGCGGCGCACGGACTGGGACGCGTGCCGGGGTCGAAAGACGAGATTGCAGACAACCTCCGCATCAGGAACGAATGATGCCCCTCACCAGGCGCGTCCTCGCCGCGTGCTTCGCTCTCTTCCTGTCTGCCGCCGCCGCGCGCGGGGAAGCGGACGTCCCGCTCCTTTCGGGACGGATCACCGATAACGCCGCGCTGCTTTCGCCGGAGACCGTTTCGCGTCTCACGGCGCTCCTCAGGATGCACGAGGATTCCACCTCCAACCAGGTGGCCGTCCTGACGATCCCCTCGCTCGAAGGGGAGCCGATCGAGTCGTACTCCATCCGCGTGGCTGAAGCCTGGAAACTGGGGACGAAGGAGAAGGACAACGGCGTCCTCCTTATCGTCGCACGGGACGACAGGAAGGTCCGGATCGAAGTCGGCCGGGGGCTTGAAGGGAACCTCCCGGATATCACCTCCGGCCGCATCATCCGGAGCGTGATGATCCCGCATTTCAGAACGGGAGATTATGACGGGGGGATCAGTGCGGGGGTCGAGGCGATACTCGCCTCGCTGCAGGGTTCGTACACGGCGCCTCCCGGGGAGGACCGGGAGAGCGCGGACATCGGCACCCGGCTCATGGCGGGGGCGATATTCACCGTCGTGGTCGGGCTCTTCACAATTATCGCCCTTTTTTCCCGCGGGGCACAGGCGTGGTTCCTCTACTTCTTCCTCCTTCCGTTCTGGCTCATGTTTCCCCTTGCGATCATCGGCGTGACGGGCGGGGCGATCGCCTTCGGATGCTATGCCCTGTTTGTCCCCCTGTTCAGGCTCTGGTGGTCCAGAACCGAAGGGGGAAAATCCCTGCACACGAAGATCACCGGGATTCCGTTTTTCGCGGCACTGGCCGCGAGCGCATCCTCTTCCGGGGGGGGCTCCTCCTGGTCCTCCGGCGGAAGTTCATTCGGATCATCCGGGAGCAGCTTTTCGGGCGGGGGCGGGGGTTTCTCCGGGGGCGGAGCCTCCGGCAGCTGGTGAGCACCGCATTGCCAGAACCGAGGAATCAGAAGTGATCATTGACCGGCTTGAAGAGTGGGAACGCTACGCGGGATACCACGGGCTGTTTCCCGCCGCGTTTGACGCTCTGCGCAGCAGCGATCTCTCCTCGCTCGCTCCCGGCAGGCACCCGATAGACGGGGAGCGTCTCTATCTTGTCATCGCTGAGAGCGAAGGCGCGGGAACCGGGGGTGCGGTCCTTGAGGCGCACCGGAAGTACATCGACATACAGTATGTCATCGAAGGGACAGACATGATCGGCTGGAGACCCCTGGGCGATTGCACCCGGGTGACCGCGCCGTACGACCCCGCAAAGGATGTCGTCCTGTTCGGCGAGAGGCCTCTTGCCTGGAGCCCGGTGGCCGGTTCGAGGTTTGCCGTCTACTTTCCTGCCGATGCGCATGCGCCCCTCGGGGGGACCGGCCGGCTGCGCCGCGCGATCCTGAAAGTCGGAATCTGATGGGCCCTCTCTGAATGATGCACGCACAGATGTTCAGCCGAGACGTTCTCCCCGGGGGTGAACAGCACCTGTTCACGCGGGCCTGGGGGGTGCTCGTCCTCTTGCTCATCACCGTCGGCGCAATCGTCGCGCCGCTCCGCGTTGTCCTCGGCTCCGACCTCTTCCCCCGCAGCGATATTCTCGATGCCGCCCTGACGCTCCTGTTTGCGGCCGACATTGCCGTCAACGCGGCGGAATCGAGAAGGACGGGGATCCCGTACGGCCGACTCCTCCTGGCCTCGGACATACTGGCTGCGCTCCCGTTCTATCTCCTGGGCGGCTACCCGTGGCTCCTCTACATGCGCCTGTTCAAGCTCGCGCGCGTCGCGAAAGCCATGGGGGCCTGGCGGGCGCAGCACATGCACAGGTGGAACGCCCTGCGGCTGGTCTACTTCATCTACTGGCTGGCGATCGCGGTCCACTGGCTTGCCACGGGATGGCTTTTCCTGCGGGGCATCTATCCGGGCGCCGACAGGTGGACACTCTACCTCCGCTCGCTCTACTGGTGCATCTCCACTATCACGACGATCGGGTACGGGGATATCACCCCTGCGAACAACGCGCAGGTCATCTACGCGATCGTTGTCATGATCTTCGGCGTCGGCATGTACGGCTACGTGATCGCCAATATCTCCACGATCATCGGGAACCTTCAGCCGGCGCGCACGCGCTACCTGGCGAACATGGAAAAGCTCGGGGCGTTCATGCGCTCACGGGAGATCCCCCCGGCGATGCAGAGAAGGATCAGGGATTACTACGGGTATGTGTGGGAACACAGGCTCGGGTACGACGAGACGTCGATCGTCCAGGGCCTCCCGCCCGGGCTCCTCGTGGAGGTATCGCTGTTCCTGAAGCGGGACATCATCCAGAAGGTTCCGTTCTTCAAGGGAGCGGGGGACGACCTGATCCGCGAGATCGCGCTTGTCATGCAGCCGGTCGTCTACACGCCGGGAGACGTCGTCTTCCGCCAGGGAGAGCCCGGGGCGGACATGTTCTTCATCAGCCGCGGGCACTGCGAGGTGATCGGGCCGGACGGCCGTTCAGTCGTCGCGACGCTCAGGGAGGGGGATTTCTTCGGCGAGATCGCGCTCCTGGAGCATCGCCCGCGGACGGCGTCCGTGAGGGCCGCCACCTACTGCGACCTGTACAGGCTTGACAAGGAGAGCTTCGACCGCGTGATCGAGCGCTTCCCGGAGTTCGGCGCGCATATCGGCGCCAGGAGCGCCACGAGAACAAGGGAGAACGTCTCCGCCGCGCGCCGGGGTGCTCCCCGCTGAGCGTGCGGGGAGGGAGAATTCGCGAACAACAACAACGCCAGAACGGAGAACACGGTGGAAGAGCAATCGGATGCAGGGGAACTGAACGACCTGATGATGCGGCGCCGGGAGGAGCTTGCCGCGCTGCGTGCACAGGGCCTCGACCCGTACCCGCACACGTTCGACCGGACCGCGCTCTCGCACGAGATCAAGGAGACGTTCGTTGAAGGCGGGCCCGGGAAAAACGTCGCCGTGGCGGGCCGCATCATGTCGCTCCGCAGGATGGGGAAGGCGTCGTTCTTCCATCTTGAAGACTCCGCAGGGAGAATACAGGTCTACCTGAAGAAGGACGACCTGGGGGCGATCTACGATGCGTTCCGCCTCATGGATATCGGCGACATCGTCGGCGTCGAGGGATTCGTCTTCAGGACGAAGACGGGTGAAATCTCCGTTCACGCGCGCCGGATGGTGCTTCTTGCCAAATCGCTCAGGCCGCCCCCCATCCCCAAGGAGAAGGTGGACGAGAAGGGCCAGGTGACGGTGTTCGACCCCTTCTCGGACAAGGAACTCAGGTACCGCCAGAGGTATGTCGACCTGATGACGAACCCGCGGGTGCGGGAGACCTTCCGCCGCCGGGCCCGGATCATCACGACGATCCGGAGGATATTCGATTCGCGGGGCTTCCTGGAGGTCGAAACACCCGTCCTCCAGCCGCAGTACGGCGGAGCGTTCGCGCGTCCCTTCGTCACGCACCACAACGCTCTCGACGTCGACCTCTACCTGAGGATCGCCGACGAGCTCTACCTGAAGCGGCTCATCGTGGGGGGGTACGACGGCGTGTACGAGATCTCGAAAGATTTCCGGAACGAAGGGATGGACCGCTCCCACAATCCTGAATTCACCATGATGGAGCTCTACGTCCCTTACAGGGACTACGTCTGGATGATGTCGCTCGTCGAGGAGCTCATCAGCGAGGTGGCCCTGGCGCTCAACGGCTCGACGCAGGTGACCGTCGGCCAGCGGACGATCGATTTCAAGCCCCCCTGGAAACGGATCACGATGTTTGATGCCATACAGGAACACACCGGCCGCGCGCTCCGCGGTGCCGGGGAATCGGATCTTCGCCGCATCGCGAAAGAGCTTCACGTCGAGGTGGAGGAGACCGACGGGGCGGGGAAGATCATCGACGAAATATTCTCCGAACGGGTCGAGCACATGCTGGTCCAGCCGACGTTCATCACCGACTACCCGGTGGAGATGTCGCCGCTGGCGAAGAAGCACCGCTCGGAGGAGGGTCTCGTCGAGAGGTTCGAGGCGATCTGCAACGGCCAGGAGATCTGCAACGCGTTCAGCGAGCTGAACGACCCGGTTGACCAGAGGGCCAGGTTCGAAGAGCAGATGCGGGCGAAGGCCAAGGGGGAGGCCGAGGTCCAGCCCCTGGACGAGGATTTCCTCCGCGCGCTGGAATACGGGATGCCGCCGACGGCAGGGCTGGGGATCGGCATTGACAGGCTGACAATGCTCCTGACGGGTGAAGAGTCGATCAGGGACGTCATTCTCTTCCCGCAGATGAAGCCTGAATCTCCCGCGGGCGGTTGACCCCGGCGTTCCGGAGACCTGCATGAGATATCGACTGCTGTCGGCACTGGTCTGCATACTCGGTGCGTCCCTGGCCTGCGCCGGGACCAACGGGAGCGTGGAAGGGACCGTCCGGGATGAGAAGACCGGGGAACCTCTCCCCGGGGTCAATGTCGTCGTCATCGAGGTGCAGGCGGGGACGTCCACGGACACCGCCGGCCGGTTCATACTGAGAAACATCAGGTCCGGCAGTTACAGCATCAGGTTCTCGCACGTGGGGTACACCACCCGCCTCGTGCGCGGCGTCCTCATCGATCCGGACAGACGGATGGTGGTCGATGTGAGGCTTCAATCCTCCGACGTCTCGCTGGAGGAGGTCGTGGTGACGCAGGAGAAGCCCCTGATAAGGCAGGATGTGACCGGCTCGACCTACTTTCTCAAGGGGGACGATGTCAGGCTCCTCCCGCTGGGGAACGTCACCGACGCACTCGGGCTCCAGCCCGGCGTGACGCTCGAGGGGAATGTGCGCGGCGGAAAAACGACCGACGTCAGCTACCTTATCGACGGGCTCCCGGTGCAGGATCTGATGGCGGGGGGGGTGGCGGCCATACTCCCGTCGAGTTCGGTTTTCGGGATGAGCGTGTACACGGGGGGATTCGAGCCTGAATACGGGAATGCGCTCGCGGGGGTCGTCAACATCGTGACGCGGACAGGCGGAGAGGACCACCGCCTGTACGCACGGGCGGACAAGGACAACCTCTTCTGGGGTACCGAGGTGAGCAGGACGAACGAC
>DATJPH010000671.1:0-2846 GCA_035506475.1 Bacteroidota bacterium
CCTGATCATTCACACCCGCCGACACCGGTCCCGCCCTTCAGCGGCGGGACCGGATCATATTCCCTGAGGAGTACATTCGCATGGAACAGCAGACAGGCACGTCACAGGGGCTCCCTGACAACGCATACAAGGAACTCGCGCCGGGAGAAGAATACCGGCCGATTCTCGATCCCGCAGGCTCACCCCCCGAAGTCACGCGCTGGTCCGTGACGTGGGGACTCTTCATGGCAGTCCTGTTTTCCGCGGCGGCCGCGTACTCGGGGTTGAAAATCGGCCAGGTGTTCGAGGCTGCGATCCCGATCGCTATTCTGGCGGTGGGACTCTCCGCGGCGGCGAAAACGAAAAACGCCCTCGGGCAGAACGTCATCATCCAGTCGATCGGGGCAAGTTCGGGCGTCATCGTCGCCGGCGCGATATTCACGATCCCCGCGCTCTACATCCTCGATCTCCCGGCGAGTTTCTTCCAGGTGTTCTTCGCCTCCGCGTTCGGGGGCGTCCTCGGCATTCTCTTCCTCATCCCCTTCCGGAAATACTTCGTGAAGGACATGCACGGGAAGCTCCCCTTTCCCGAGGCGACGGCGACGACCGAGATTCTCGTTGCGGGGGAAAAGGGAGGAAAGCAGGCGGCGGTGCTCGTCGTCGCGGGGCTTGTCGGCGGGTTCTTCGACTTCGCCTTCAGCCTGTTCGGGACATGGTCCGAAGTGATCACGTCGAGAATGTTCGACGCCGGCGCGGCCGTCGCCGACAGGCTGAAGCTTGTGTTCCGTGTGAACGTCTCGGCCATGGTCTTCGGGCTCGGTTACATCGTCGGGCTGAAGTACTCCGCGATCATCGCGGCGGGCTCGTTCCTCTCCTGGTTCGTCCTTGTCCCCCTCTTCGCGGAGATCGGCCACTCGCTCACGGTCCCCCTGGGGGCGTCGGCGACGAAGCTCATCGCCGCGATGAGCGCCGAGGAGATCTTCAAGAACTACGTCCGCCAGATCGGGATCGGGGGGATCGCCATGGCCGGCCTCATCGGCATCATCAGGTCCTCCCGGGTGATCGGCGGGGCGTTCTCGCTGGCCTACCGCGAAATCGCGCACAAGAAATCAGACGCCGCGGCAGGGGCCGTGCGGACGCAGACGGACATCAGGATGCTCTTCAACATCCTCCTCATCCTCATCGCCGCGCTCGCGATCTTCGTCTTCTTCTACGGCGGCGTCGTCTTCAACGTCACGCACGCCCTGGCCGGGCTCCTCATCGTCATCATCATCTCGTTCCTCTTCACGACGGTCGCGGCGAACGCGACCGCGATCGTGGGGACCAACCCGGTGTCCGGGATGACGCTGATGACGCTCATCCTCTCCTCGATCGTGCTCAACCAGGTGGGCCTGACCGGACCCGGCGGGATCGTCAGCGCGCTCATCATCGGCGGCGTCGTCTGCACGGCGCTCTCGGTGGCCGGGGGGTTCATCACGGACCTGAAGGTCGGATACTGGATCGGCACGACGCCGAAGAAACAGGAGACGTGGAAATTCCTCGGCGTCCTTGTCTCCGCCGCGACGGTGGGGGGGGTGATCATCATCCTGAACCAGACGTACGGCTTCAAGGGCGAGCACGCCATGGTGGCCCCGCAGGCCAACGCGATGGCCGCCGTCATACAGCCCCTGATGTCGAACACTCCCGCCCCCTGGCCCCTGTACATGGTGGGCGCCATCATCGCGCTCCTCCTGACGATGGTGGGGATCCCGCCCCTGGCATTCGCGCTGGGGATGTACATCCCCCAGGAATTGAACACGCCGCTCCTCTTCGGCGGCATCGTCGCCTGGTGGGTGACCTCCAGGAGCAAGAACGAGAAGCTCAACAACGCGCGGTTCTCGCGGGGAACGCTCATCGCCTCCGGGTTCATCGCCGGCGGGGCGCTCTTCGGCGTCTTCGTCGCGTTCCTGAAATTCCTTGACCAGTTCACGCACCTCGGGGTCAACGGCTGGTTCCTGACCTCCTGGGAAGCGCAGTACGGGGAGATCGCCGGGCTCGTCATGTTCGCCCTCCTCGTCGCATACACGGTCTGGGACACGATGCGCGCGAAGGAGGAATAGCCCTCATCAGCCGACAGACAAACCTGGAGAGACAGAGGAGCGAGCGACGTGCCCCGAGCCGGCAAGGGTAACCCCCGGGTGTCGACAATCAATCTGTCCGACATCGTCAAGCAGTTCAGGAAGGGAATCATCATCGCGCTCTCGCTTGTCGTCGTTGAGCACGTCGCCTGGATCATCGAGCCGACGCTCTTCGGCAACCTGATCGACGCCACAATCGACGAGCTGAAGGGGACACCGGGATCGTCGTACGTGCTCCCCCTCTGCCTCTGGGTCTGTGCGTTCCTCGTGAACTCGGGGGTGGGGACCGCGCGGCGCTCCGTCGACCAGCGCATCTACCTGAACATGTTCACAGAGATCGCCACCCGGGTCTCGCGCGCGGCCGTGGAACGGAGGCTCAGCATCTCGCAGACCGCGGCGCGCGCGCAGCTGTCAAGGGAGTTCATCACGTTTTTCCAGTACAGGATCCCCGAGATCGGGGAGCAGGTGATCGCCATCGGCGGGGCGCTCATCGGGCTGATGTTCTTCGACTACCGGATCGCGCTCTCCTGCCTGTTCGTCGTCGCCCCCCTCCTGATCGTCAACAGGTTCTACAACAGGACCGTCGTGTCGCTCCAGAAACAGATCCACGACAGCGTCGAAGAGACGTACGAGGTGTTCGCCACGAAGGACCCCGAGAAGGTCCGGGAGTACTTCACGGCCCTTGCGCTTCCCCAGCAGCGGATCGCGGACTGGGGCGCGGTCTCCTTCGGGCTTCTCCGGTTCGTTCTG
>DATJPH010000672.1:0-5091 GCA_035506475.1 Bacteroidota bacterium
TGCCGAGCTTCATATCTCACATGGTTCCGAGAAATTCCACGAATGTCTCCTGGCGGATGTTCGCTGCGTTCGCGTCGTCCGTGTCCAGATGGATCTGCAGCCTCCAGCCGTCGTTTGTCCGCACGAGCACATTCTCGAATATCGTGCTCTTGTCCCCCGCAATCCGGACCCTGCAGCGGTCACCGTCCCTGACGCCCAGGCGCGCCGCATCGGCGTTCGTCATGTGGATATGGCGGCTGGCAATGATCGCGCATCGTTCGAGGTAGACGGAACCGGCCGGCCCCACAAGCGTCAGCGGAGCGGCGGTTGCCAGCGAGCCGGAGTTGACGACGGGGGGGTCGATCCCCAGGAACACCGCGTCGGTGAGCGAGACCTCCACCTGATCGTACGAGCGGAGCGGACCGAGTATCCTCACCCCGGGGATGCTGCGGAGCTTCGGACCGACGACGGTGAGCGTGTGCTTTGAAGCGAATTCCCCGGGCTGGTAGAGCGGGCGCATCTGCTCGAATGCCGTCCCCGGCCCGAAGAGCCTGGCGAACGTGGCAGAGGTGAGGTGGATGTGCCTGTTGGACACGCCGAGGGGGATCCTGCGCGGGTCCGGTGCACCCGCAGGCGTCTTCCCGGCGGCGCGCGCCTGGAGCGCGAGGCTGACCTCCCGGACGATCATGTCCACAAGTGCTGTGCGGGAGGGGAGCAGAGGAGCGGCAGGGCAGCCGCAGTCTCCTGAACTCTTCAATGCCCGATCTCCTTCAATTCACGACTGTGATTTCGACGCCCAGCCGCTCAATCTGTGCAAGAACCCCGGCGGGCGCGGTGCTGTCCGTGATAATCTGCTTCACCTGTGTGAGCGAGGCATAGCTCGCAAGGCCGGTCTGATAAAACTTGCTCCCGTCCGCGAGAACGATGATGTCGCGGACCTTTGCGGCGATTCTCTTCTTCAGGTCTATCTCGAGAAGGTGCGTGTCGGTCAGCCCGTTCTCAAGTGAAATCCCCCACGCGCCGAGAAACGCCTTCTGGATGTTCAGCTCGTCAAAGAACCCCTGCGTCGGCAACCCGGCGATTGAGCCTGATGCGTGCCTGAGGTACCCTGCCGGGAGCAGGACGTTGATATTCTGACAGCCCATGAGCTCGATCGCCGTCCAGATGCCTGTGGGAATGACCGTGACATCCTTGAGGTCGCCCCTGGCCCGCAACGCGTGCGCGAGTGCCAGCGCGGTCGTGCTCGAATCCAGGAGGACCGACTCCAGCGACCCGACCAGGCGGGCCGCCGCCTCGCCGATCCTGTGCTTGAGGTGAGAGTTCAGGCTCTTCCTTGTCTGGAACGTGTATTCCTGACGCGCCCGTTCTTCGACAAGCCTCGCACCACCGTGTGTCCGTGAAATTTTCCCGAGCTTAGCCAGCGTATCGAGATCAGACCTGATCGTCACCTCGGTCACCGAAAGAAGGTCACTCAGCTCCCTGACCGTGATAACCTCCCTGCCGGCGAGTGTATCGAGAATTTTTTGACACCGAAGTGAGATCATGCCTGCTGATGGTGAATAAGGCAGCAGAACATAGACCGTTTTTCGTTTACTTACAATAGATTTTCGTTTTGTTGTGAAATATTTCTCCGATCGAAAATAGAACTCTCCAAATTGACAGATAAAAATACAGCAGGGCGCATCTGTTGTATGGGGAGGAACATCAGATCTCCCGCCCTGTGACAGATGCGCCCTGCCGCTTTATCGTACGTTGCATGCGGACCCTGAACGCGCGCCGATGCGCGTGACCGGGCTCCGGCGATCTACCGTTTCGTCAGCACCTCGCGTTCGTACTTCTGGATCTCGCCAATATAGTCTTCTCCGACGGGGACCCCCTGTATCTGGCAGTAGTAGTCGTACACCGCGGCATACGGCTTTGTCTTGAGAACCTCGAGGAATGCGAGGCGCTCGAAATTCTTTCCGGACTCTTCGTAGCCACGCAGCGTGTCCGTCGGTTCAAGAAGGGCATACAGGAACGCCAGCTGCGCTGCGCGCGCGCCGACGACGTACGCCCCGATACGGTTCAGGCTGCCGTCGAAATAGTCGAGCCCGACGTTGATGCGGTCGAGCGCCTTCGCGCGGACGGCTTCCTGCGCGATCAGCTGGATCTCGTCGTTGTAGATCACCACATGATCGCTGTCCCAGCGGACGCCGCGGCTGACGTGCAGCAGGAGCCCGTCGGCAAAGAGAAGGAGAGAGGATATCTTGTCACCGACCTGCTCGGTCGGGTGAAAATGGCCGGTGTCGAGGCAGAGCGCAATATTGTTCCTGACGGCATATCCCATGTAGAATTCATGGGACCCGACCGTCATCGCTTCCACGCCGAGCCCGAAGAGCTTGCTCTCCAGTGTGTCGAAGAGGTGCTCTTTCGGGTACTTCTCCCGGAACACTTCGTCGAGCGATTGTTTCAGGATCATCCGGTACCCGTTCCTGTCCACAGGGACGTCCTTTGATCCGTCGGGGAGCCAGATGTTGTTGCCCGCGGGCGTCCCGAGCTGCTTTCCCATCTCGGCGGCGATCTTCCGCGTGCGCTTCACATGCTCGATCCAGAACTTCCTGTGTTTCTCGTTCTTGCTTGAGAGCGTGTACCCGTCGTCGGCATACGGGTGGGAAAAACAGGTCGGGTTGAAATCCAGGCCGATACCGAGCTTCTTCGCCCAGTCGATCCATGACTGGAAGTGCTTCAATTCGATCTGGTCACGCTCGACCTTTTCACCTTTAAAATCGCCGTAGATGGCATGGAGGTTCAGACGCTGTTTCCCCGGCAGGAGATCCATCACCTTCTCGATATCCTGCTTCACCTGCGCGATCGTCCTGGCCTTTCCCGGATAGTTCCCCGTCACCTGGATCCCCCCTCCCGCGAGCTGGGCATCGGGTTTCTCGAACCCGCCGACATCGTCGGTCTGCCAGCAGTGAAGGCTGATCTTCACCTTCCCCATCCCCGCGATCGCCGCATCGGTGTCAACGCCGATCGCGGCGTATTCCTTCTTTGCGTGCTGATACGCCGCCTCGATGGATTTCGGGTCTTTCATTTCGTCTGTTCCTTATGATTGAATGTTGAATGGAGGACTTCTCCCCGGAAGACCTCGCGGACAAGAAGGATCGCGACGGGGATATACTCGAGAAGGAGAATGAGGGGCCGGTCGGTCCACACGCCAGAGGCCCTGTACTGGTAGACAACAATGTTCGCAAGCGCGGTGGTCCCCAGGAAGACAAACATGGCCTGCGACCAGCGGAGCGCCACAAGGGCCGCAAGCCACGTGCAGTACCAGGGATGAACGACCGGAGAGAGGAGCAGGAAGCCCGCAAAGGCCCAGAACACTTTTTCCAGGAGCGGGCGCTGAACGAACGACAGTGCGCCGAAAAAGATCACCATCAGGACGCCGCTCACGATGTGCGCGGCCTCGTTCGACCCCGTCATGAAATACGCGACCGAGAATATGCTCCCGTTGAACTCCCATCGCGAGCCGAACGTCAGGAGCGACTGGACCACCCCCCAGGAAGGCTCATAATAGAGCGCGGCGCCGGCGATGACGACGGCAACCGGCAGGGCGGGTATCAGGAATCGCCGGGCACCCTTGAGATGCCTGAAAAGGAGAGGGAGCACGAGGAGCGGGACGAGTTTTGCCAGGGCGCCGAGCCCGAGGGCAATCGCCCCCCGCACCGGCCGTTGGCGTGCAATCAGGAGGAGGCCCAGGATGAGGAAAGGGATCCCGAGCGCGTCGATGTGCCCGTCAAGTGCAAAATAGAGGACGGGCAGTGGGGACCAGGCGTACACAAGGAGGGGGAATACCGGGTCTTCGCGCTCCCGGACGAATCTCCAGAGAAAAAAGATTGTCAGGCAATCCATGAGCGTCAGGAGGAGCTTGATCCCCGGGACCGAGTCACCGAAAAGCGCGTGCGAGGCGAGGAAGAGGAGCTGGGCAAGAGCGGGATAGACGCTCCTGAGCTCCGGGTGGTTGACTTTCGACGGGAGATCGGGCGTCGCCAGGTGCGCAAGACGGGGATCCGTGGGGGTGAACGCGAACGGGTTGATGCCGGCCGCCTGCACTTTCCCGTCCCAGAGGTAGCGATAGATGTCGTCGGAGCCGACCACGCCGTGAGGCAGGAGCGTGAGCCGGAAGAGGATCCCGAAGGCGGCCACCGGAAGGAGCAGCGCCCTGTCCGGGCTGATCGCTCCGGCGCGCATGCGCCAGAGGAGCCAGGAGAGTATGAGAAACGTCGTGCAATTGACGGCGATAAAGAGGAGGACCTCGCCGGGACCGGGGGCAGCAATGTAAAACGTCAGGAAGCAGATCTCCATGACGGCACCGGCGCCGATGACGAGGCCCCGGCCGGGGGTTCCTCTCATGTCATCCTCCGCGAGTTCCGGCTTCCGTGATCATCACCTTGACAACCCCGTCGCGGTAGGCTGCATTGAGCGCGAACGCCTCCGGAACCTCCCCGAGGGGATAACGGTGCGTGATGAGCCCTGCGGTGTCGACCTGTTTCTGGCGCACCATCCGTATTGCCCCGGGGTACGTGTCTTTCATCCGACGTGAAAACAGGAATGTGAGCTCTTTCCTCCTTGCCGTCGAATGCCCGAGCGAGAGGAGGTCGTCCCCCGGGATTCCCACGAGGACGACGCGCCCGCCGGGTGCAGCCGTCCCTGCGGCGCTCTGAACGCTCGCATCGGCCCAGGCAGCTTCCACGGCGACGTCCACGCCCCTCCCCCCTGTCCTGTTCAGGATGAATTCCACGGGATCGACGGACGGGTCGACCGGTATCCCGCCGAAACGGACCGCAAGGGAGAGCCGCCACTCCAGCGGCTCGGCGACGTACACGGAGGCTGCCCCGGCACGACGTGCCAGCTGGAGTATCAGCAGACCGATGGGGCCGGCACCGAAGAGGGCGACGGTGTCCCCCTTCATGATGCGGGCCCGATCGACAGCGTGCATGGCCACGCCGAGGGGTTCAAGCATCGCCCCCCCTTCATCGTCGATACCGGCCGGGAGTATGAAGCAGGAGCGGGCGGGCGCCAGCATGAACTCGCGGAAGCAGCCGTCGTCCGGAGACAAGCCGCAGAAATGGA
>DATJPH010000673.1:0-2440 GCA_035506475.1 Bacteroidota bacterium
CAACGATCGCCGCCGAGGTTCTTGCGCGTCACCAGGTTGCGGCCTGCCTCATCCCCCTTGCGCTCGAGGGGCGCTGGTTCACTCCCGGGCTCCTTGACGCGGTACTGCAGAAGGAGGGGTTCACCGGCGCGCAGATCGCACGCAGAATCGTAGAGTCGCTCAGGAACAACAACCAGGGGCAACCCCATGCCAAACACGGTCCGATCCAACCCTACATATCCATCCATTGAGAAGTCCGACGCGCTCTACGAGCGCGCCGCGGGGCTGATCCCCGCATTCACGCAGACGCTCGCCAAGGGTCCGGGGCAGTACGTCCGGGGGGTCGCACCCAAATACCTCCGGCGCGGGAAGGGATCGCACGTCTGGGACGTCGACGGGAACGAGTACATCGATTACCAGATGGGGATCGGGCCCCTCTCGCTCGGCTACTGCTACGAGAGAGTCGACCGGGCGATCGCCGAGCAGCTCAAGGACGGGATCACGTTCTCCATGATGCACCCACTCGAGGTCGAGGTTGCGGAGATGATCCGGGAGGCGGTCCCCCAGGCGGAGATGGTCCGCTACAGCAAGACGGGGTGCGACGTCACCACCGCCGCCGTCAGGCTCGCCCGGGCGTACACAGGGAGGGACAAGGTCCTCTGCTGCGGGTACCACGGGTGGCACGACTGGTACATCGCGGTGACGGACCGGAACGCCGGGATCCCGCAGGCGGTGCAGGACCTGACGTACACGTTCAATTACAACGACATCAATTCGGTGATCGACGCCATCGACGAGAGGACCGCCTGCGTCATACTCGAGCCCGTCGTGTTCGAGCCGCCGAAGGGCGATTTCCTCCAGAAGCTCCGCGAGGTCTGCACCTCGCGCGGGGTCGTCCTCATCTTCGACGAGATGTGGACCGGTTTCCGGCTGGCCGCCGGCGGCGCGCAGCAGTTCTTCGGCGTGGACGCCGACCTCGCGACGTACTCCAAGGCGATCGCCAACGGGATGCCGCTCGGCGTCATCGCCGGGCGGGGGGAGATCATGAGGCTCTTCGACAAGGACGTCTTCTTCTTCACGACGTTCGGCGGCGAGGCCCTTTCGCTCGCGGCGGCAAAGGCGACGATTGCCGAGATCAGGGAGAAGAACGTCCCTGCGGCCCTTCACGCGCAGGGGAAGAAGATCCGCGACGCCTACAACGCGCTGGCCGCCGGGCTCGGCATGCAGTACACGCGCTGCTCGGGGATGGACTGCAGGACGCTCGTGTCGTTCGACAAGGACGCGGGGAACCCGCTGGAGATCAAGTCGCTCCTCCAGCAGGAGCTCTTCAAGCGGGGGATACTCTGGGGCGGGTCCCACAACATGAGCTTCTCGCACACGGACGCGGACGTGGCGCACACGATCGAGGCGTACGGGGAGGCGCTTCCCCTTGTGCACGAGGCGGTGTCCTCGGGGAACGTCGGGCGGTTTCTGAAAGGGACCCCGGTGGATCCCGTGTTCCGGAGGACGGGGAACTTCAATACGAAACCCGCCGTCCACGCCGGGAGCCGGTAGCCATGGAGCAGTTCTCGCTCACGGGGAAAACGGCGATCGTCACCGGCGCGCTGGGGCTCCTGGGCCGCGAACACTGTGCGGCGCTGGCGGAGGCCGGCGCACGCGTCGTGGCGGCCGACCTGGACGGCGGGGCCTGCGCGGATTTTGCCGCGGCATGTGCCGCGGACCACGGCACGGAGTCCATGGGGGCGGCGCTGGACGTGACGAGCGAGGACTCCGTCTCCCGGGCACGGGACGCGGTGCTCCGGCAGTTCGGGTCGATCGACGTCCTTGTCAACAACGCCGCGATCAACGACAGGTTCGAGGATCCCGCCTCCGCCGCGGAGCAGTCGCGTTTCGAATCGTACCCGCTCGCGCTCTGGAAGCAGTCCTTCGACGTGAACGTCACGGGGATGTTCCTCTGCTCGCGGATACTGGGATCGGTGATGGCGGCACAGAAGCGGGGCTCGATCATCAACATCGCGTCGACGTACGGCATCGTGGCGCCGGACCAGTCGCTCTACCGGAGGCCTGACGGGACACAGAGCTTCTACAAGACCCCCGCCTACCCGGCGACGAAGGGGGCCGTGCTGGCGTTCACCCGGTTCCTTGCAGCCTACTGGGGGGCGCAGGGGGTGCGCGTCAACGCCCTTTCGCCCGGAGGCGTCGAAAACGCGCAGGACCGGTTCTTTATCGACAGGTACGCCGCGCGCACCCCCCTGGGGCGGATGGCGGCGCCGTCGGACTACCGGGGGGCGATCGTCTTCCTCGCCTGCGACGCCTCATGCTACATGACAGGAGCGAACCTCGTCGTCGACGGAGGATGGACCGCATGGTGACGCGGAAGAGAACCTCGTCGCGCGTGCACCCGCTCGGCGCGAGAGAGCTCAGGAAGCGGGCCGCCTCCGTCAGGCTGGTCCTGACCGAC
>DATJPH010000674.1:0-2446 GCA_035506475.1 Bacteroidota bacterium
CCGGGAGCGAGAAGAACGTCTACGTCACGCTCGCCGCGGTCGACGAGGGGATCTGCCAGGTCAAGAACTACAAGACCCCCGACCCGTACGGCTACTTCTACGCCCGGAAGACGCTCGAGACCGAGACGTACGACTTCTTCAAGCACCTGATCCCGGAAGCGAAGCTCGCGAAGCTGAGCAGCACGGGGGGGAGCGAGGCGGAGATGGCCAAGCGGGCGAACCCTCTCGGCGTCCAGCGCTTCAAGCCTCTCGCCCTCTGGTCGGGGATACTCAAAACGAACGGGAGCGGCGAAACGGAGGTGACGCTCGACATCCCCGAGTTCAACGGCGAGCTCCGGCTGATGGCCCTGGCGTACAAGGGGGACAGGTTCGGCTCCGCCCAGCTGCCGATGAAAGTCTCCGATCCCGTCGTCGTGACGCCCGCCCTGCCGAGGTTCCTCAGCCCGGGCGACTCGATCACGATGCCGGTCACGGCATTCAACACGACGGCAAAGAACGCCTCGCTCGCATTCACGCTCCAGACCGACGGCCCGTTGAGCGCGATGTCGCGGAACGCTTCACTGGAGGTCGGCCCCAACCAGGAGCGGTTCACGGACCTCGCACTGAGGGCCGCGCAGCAGGTCGGCAAGGGGACAGTCCGGCTCGAGACCGAAGCCTTCGGCGAGAATCTCGTCTCGACGACCGAGATTCCCGTGCGGCCCGCGGCCCCCTTCTCGTCGGATGCCGTGACGGGGATGCTCGACGGGGGGAAAACGGTCTCGCACGAGATCCCGGACGCCTATCTCGCGTACGGACGGAGGGGATACATCTCGCTGAGCCCCTACCCGGTCGCCAACTTCGCGAAGGAGCTTGCCTACCTGATCGGCTACCCGCACGGGTGCCTGGAACAGACGGTCTCGAAGGCATTCCCCCAGATCTACCTCCGCGACATCGCCATGATACTCGCGCCTTCGACGCTCAACTCGGGGAGCCCGATCTATTTCGTGAACGAGGCGATCACGAAGATCACCTCGATGCAGCTCTTCGACGGGTCGTTCTCCTACTGGCCGGGGGAAACCTCCTCCAACCGCTGGGCGACGGTCTACGCCACCCATTTCCTTCTTGAAGCAAAGAAGGCCGGGTTCGCAGTCTCCGAGCAGGTGCTCAAATCCGCCCTGGGGGCGGTGGCCGGTATCGCCAGGAGCAAGCTGACGCAGGACTACTATTATTATGCGGAGAACCGGACCGTCGTGAGCCGGATCGCGGACAAGAGCACGGTCTACGCGCTCTACGTCCTTGCGCTCGGAGGGGCTCCCGAGAAGCCCGTGATGGACTTCTACAGGGGGGAGAAGAAGCTCCTTGTGACGGACACGAAATACCTCCTGGCCGGCGCGTACGCGCTTTCCGGCGACCGCTCGGCATACGCGGAGATCCTCCCCCCGCAGTTTGCCGTCGAGGAAGCGGCCCGCGAGTCGGGGTGGAATTTTGATTCCCCCATCAGGGCGAACGCGCTCATGCTGAACATACTCCTGGAGACGGACCTGAACAACCCGAACATCCCCCGGCTCATGGAGTACCTCTCCACGCACTACCACAGCGGCTGGTGGTACAGCACGCAGGATGACGCCTTCACGCTCCTTGCATTCGGCAAGGCCGCCCGGATGGCCACCGCGACGAAGGTCGAGGGGACGGTCACTGTGGGAGGGAAGTCGTTTGCCTACAGGGGGGGGAACCAGAAGATCGACATCGAGCCGTTCGGCAGGACGGTCACGATCGCTGTGAAGGGGGAAGGGAGGATCTACTACTCTCTTGTCACCGAGGGGATCCGGTCCGACGGCGCCGTGAAGATCGAAGACAAGAACCTCCAGGTCAGGCGCGAGCTCCTGGACCGGAACGGGAACCCGGTCAACCCCGCCGGGATCAAACAGAACGACCTGATCGTCGTCCGGATCACGCTCACCTCGTCTGTCAACGATCTGGACAATGTTGCCGTGACCGATCTCCTCCCGGCGGGGTTCGAGCTCGAGAACCCGCGGATCACGGAAGCCACGAATTACGCGTTCATCAAGAACCCGTCGACCGCCGATTACATGGACATACGGGACGACCGGATTAATCTCTATACCGCGTTCCGGGGGGGGAACAGGCAGGTGCATTTCTACTATGCCGTACGCGCGGTCACGCAGGGAAATTTCCAGTACGCGCCCGTCGTCGCCGAGGCGATGTATAACGCCGAGTACCGCTCTGCAAGCGGCGGCGGCCGCCTCCGCGTCGGGAAATAGTGAGTTTCTCCCCCGACTGTCGTATATTGGAACATGGTCGGGCGCTCTCTGCTGAAAACCTTTGCACTGATTCCGCTTCTTGGCGGGCTGGGCCGGGCCCAGCCCGCCAATATCCGGGTGAACCCGAAGGTCAACGGGGATTTCTATCCGCCGGAGGAGATTTCCGTATCGATCAACCCGCTCAA
>DATJPH010000675.1:0-6331 GCA_035506475.1 Bacteroidota bacterium
GTCGGTCAGCACCCGCCACTCCCGGATCTCCTGCGTGCACGCAAGCACGAGCCGTATCCGGTTCCTGTCCTCGATCTCCCAGCGCCGGATCGTGGGCACGTCCAGCGGGTAGTAGAGCGTGGCGTAGGACGCCGGGGAGTACGACGACTCCCATTCCCGCGTCAGGAAGACGTACACGTTCAGCCCAAGGAGGGCAAGGACGAGAAGGAGCGACAGGAGGACCGGCCATTTCCGCGTATTCATAAATGACTCCTCGTTAGGTGATTTATTCCTCTCCCCAGATTGTCGCGACGACGCTCCTCGAGCCTCCCCTCTCCCTGTGTTCGCAGAGATAGATCCCCTGCCACGTCCCCAGGTTGAGGCTCCCGTCCGTCACGGGAATCGTGAGACTGCTCCCCAGGAGCGATGACTTGATGTGCGCGGGCATGTCGTCGGGCCCCTCGGTGTCGTGCGTGTAGTACGGCGCATCCTCGGGAGCGATCTCGCTAAAATGGCGCTCCAGATCAGACCTGACGGAGGGATCGGCATTCTCGTTGATCGTGAGCGACGCCGACGTGTGCTGTATGAACAGGTGTAGCATCCCCCTGCGGATAGTGGAGATCTCAGGGAGATGCGCAATGACCTCCGGGGTCACAAGATGGAATCCGCGCTTCCTCGCGGCGAGCGATATGGTTTTCTGGTACCAGGGCATCGTTCTTTCCTGCGGGCGCGGATCAGTGCGTGATTGACCCGAACCGCGTCTGGAACGTCGGGTTCTTCCCTGCCATCGCCATGAAGACATCCAGGGGGACGACCTCGAACTCGGGTCCCAGCCTGTTCAGTATTCTCCGCACGCGCGTGATGTCGCTCCACTCCCGGACATGCAGGAGGAGAAAGTACGGGCGCGCGGGGTTGAGATTGGCGAGCTCCCGGAGATCCGCCGCTGATTCGGCCTCGTCCCTCTTTTCTCCAAGATAGTAGTCGTACGATATAAACGGCTTATCGCCGTACACCGCAAACGTGTGGGCGGGGCGGTACCCGTTGGCAATCCCCAGGACGCCGGGCATGTGCGCAAAATATGTGTCGACAATATCCTTCGGGATGTCGTCGTCAATCCCGCCGCTTGCCCAGTAGGTGGAATGGTCCATGAGCTCGAACACATTGAGATCGAGCGTTTTCATGAGCGCATACGCCGTGTCCACCACCGACGGGAGAAGCGCGGGAGGGATGGATTTCGGATACATGTACCCGGGTCCGGAGAGAGAGCCGAGGAAATAGTCGTTCGGCGTGGCCATCTCGTAAAAATACTGGAGCATCGCCGGGGCAAGCCACGACCAGTTCATCGTCACCTCCCAGGCATAGGGGATCTCCCCCCGGCCCGGTTTGTTCCACGCGCCCAGGCCCAGACAGTCGGTCTGTATGCAGGCGATGTACACCTTCTTCTGCGGGACGTACGACTTCCCCTCGCGGACGTTGTGGTTGTTCCGAAACCGGAACCCGGGGGAGAGCGCGATCTGCTGGTTGAAGCTCATGTTCGGAAGCGTATGGAGCCCTTCAACCCTCAGCCCGTAGTGCGACGCGAGCGTCACATGCTGCGCCTCAAGGTCTTTCGCGTACGAATGCCAGCCGATGACGATCGCAAGCGGCTTCATCTCCGAAAAGAGGTGCGAGGCGAACGCGTATTCGAGCGCATCGCGCGGGTTCGTCGAGGCATCGGTGAAGAAGCAGCCGTGGTTGATGCCGAAGTCGGCGATCCCCGGCTTCATCATGGTTCCCGATTCCCCTCCCATGTAGACCAGGAAATCCCTGTTGCACCGGGGCCAGTATTTCTGATAGGCCCAAATGTAGATCCCCACGTCGGACAACCCGAAAAATTTCCCCCGGAAGTCTTCGATCATCTTCAGGCCGTGACGCTCGGCAAGGGGAATCAACTCACCGGTCACGACGATCGCCCTGTTGAGCCCGGCGGATGTGAACGCGACGATGAGCGATGTCCGCACATTCCTGTCCCACACGACGTAGCCGCTGACATACCGGGCGAGTGAATCGAGCGCCTCGTCCGGGGAGGCGAGCTCCTTGAACTGCATCCCGCGCGAGGAACGGTAGTATTCCAGCAGGGGATCACAGAAAAGGTAATCCCACTTCGCGGGGTAGCGGAAGTAGAGACGGGGTTCACCGATGTTGGCGACTCCCTGGAGGCTTATCAGCATCGCGCTTTCGGGGAGTCCGCCGGAAATCTCCCAGTTCTCCCCGAGATTCATTACGTATCTGTCCCCCGTCCCGGCAAACGCCGCGCCGGCAACAACCAGGAGAGAAAGGAGAAGCGCCGGGTATTTCATTTCGAAGGCTCCCTCCTCTCGAAGACAAGGACCACCGGCGTGGGCCGGCTCGAGCGCTGCTCGGTCAGCGTCAGGGTTGCCCCCTCCGGCCCGAGGGTGTATTCGCGCGTCGTGGTGACGGCGATTGTCCCCTGCGATGTCCGGAGGACCTGCCGGCTCGTGACGCGGAGGGACTCCTCCGCCCGGAGCCAGAGACCGGAGACCGTCCGGGGGGCACCCACGCTTGCCAGTACGCCCATGTACCAGTTCTCCGGCCAGACTTCCGAGCGTGTGACGGAAACCGAAGGCTCTCCGCCGGGGCGGAACGCAAACGTGTCCGCGTACGCCACATTCCCCTTCTCCAGCCAGTCATGTATGACGCGCACGCTCCCCTCGCGCAAGGTTACCTCAATCTGCGGCACGCTGTACCCCCACGAGGCGATATCGGTGCTCTTCGCGGGGACGAATGTCCACGTCCCGGCGATCCCCGGACCGGCCGCATGCAGTGAGTGGGAGACAAGGATGAGCGCGAGGAGGATGCCGGCGGATGCCCTCATTTTGCTCCCTTTGCCGCGGGGACGAGGAACCGCTCCTTGAACGTCGGGTCTTTTCCCGCCATCGCCAGGAATATATCGAGCGGGACGACCTCAAATTCCGACCCGAGCTTGTCGAGGATCCCTTTCACCCGCTTGACGTCGCTGGATTCCCGTATGTGGAGAAGCTCGAAGTACGGCCGCTTCGCGTTGACCCGTGCAAGCTCCTTCAGGTCGGCGACGGCATCCGCCTCGGGCCTCTCGGGGGAGAGATAGTAGTCGTACGACATGAACGGCCTGCCGTCTTTGACCGCGAACGTGTACGACGGCGCGTACCCGTTCACAAAACCGATGGCCTCCGGCAGACCTTCGTAGTACATGTCGACGATCGACTTCGGCAGGTCGCTGTTCCCCTCGACCGTCGCCCCCTCGGAGTAGTCCATCGTCTCGAAGACGTTCAGATCGAGGACCTTCATCTGTTCCCGGGACATCGCAATCAACTTCTTCAGCGTTGCCGGCGGGACGGCCTTCGGGTACATGTACCCGGGGCCCGAGAGGCAGCCGATCAGAAAATCGTTCGGCGTCGCCATGGAGTAGAAATACTCGGCCATCGCCGGCGCCATCCAGGTGTAGTTCGTCTCCACCTCCCATGCGTAGGGGATCTCTCCCCTGCCGGGCTTCAGCCACGCGCCGAGGCCCATGCCGTCGGTCTGTATGCACGTGACGTAGACCTTCTTTCCCGGCACCGGGGAGTCGCCGGGTTTGAGGTGATGGTTGTTCGTGAACTTGAACCCCGGCGAGGCGGGGGTCTGCGCGCTGAACGAGAGGTTCGGCAGCGTGTGGAGACCGATGACGCGGTGCCCGTAGGAGGAGGTCAGCTTCACGAATTCCCGCTCAAGGTCCTTCGCATACGAGTGCCACCCCATCACAAGAGACATCGGCTTCATCTCCGAAAGGAGCTTCCCCGCAAGGGCGTATTCGGTCGTGTCGGTGACCCGGCAGGAGAGATCGCTGAAGAACGCCCCTTTGAATATCCCCCAGTCCGCGACCGCGGGCTTCATGACCGGGCCGGAGTCTCCCCCGAGCCAGATGATGAACTCCCTGCTGCACCGGCTCCAGTACTTCTCGTACGCCCATGTGTAGATCTTCGTGTCGTTCCACCCGGTGAACTTGCCCCGGAAATCCTCGACGGGCTTGAGGCCGGCCTTCTCCACCAGCGGGATCATCTCCTCGCTCACCACCACGGCGCTTTCGAGGCCGGCGACGGTAAAGGCGACAGTGAGCGATGAACGGACGCTCCTGTCCCAGACCACGTACCCCTTCACGTATTTCCCGAGCGCGCCGATCGCCTCTTCGGCGGTCCTGAGCTCACGGAATGAGTAGTTCCGCTTCTCCTTATAATAGTCGAACACCGACTGGACGTACGTGAAAGGCCAGTTCTCGGGGTAGATCAGGTAGACAAGGGGGCCGTTCTTGTTGGCGACTCCCTGGAGGCTGATCATGAACGCCTGCAGGGAGAGCTTCCCCGCAACCTCCCAGTTGTCCTCGAGGCGTATCACGTAGCCCTCGGCGGTTCCCGCCCGTTTCAGGACGAATTTCACGGGGGGCCCGGAGGTCCTGGTGCTCCGCGTGATGACGTATTCCATCGTTTCTCCGGCGGGCGAGAGCGTGAACGCATGCGTCGCATTCACGGGGGTCTCCCCCTGTGAACCCCTGAGAGTGAATGACTCCTCAAGACGGATCGCCTGATCGCCGTCCCGGAAGGCCTTCACCTCCCGGAATGTCCCGACCGGCATCATGAACCCCATGAAGACGTTCGAGGGGAAGACGCGGCTTGTGACCGGGATGCGGGCAACGGCGCCGCCGACAGGGACCGTGATCGAATCGCGGAAGCTCCTGCCGCTCCCCCACGTGCGGATAACGGTCAGATCCTGACCGTGCGTGCGGATATCGATGGAGAGGGTCCCATAGAGATCGATGTCGGTGCTCTTGTCCTTGACGATCTCCCATTTGCCTTCCAGTGTACCTGAAGCGGAAGCGGCAGTCCGGGGGAACATGCAGATGCCGACGAGCAGAAGCAGATAAACGGGTATGCGCGGGATCCGTATCATGTGCAATCTCCAGAAAGTAGCGTGTGTGCCCAGCGGGGATGTGTGCAACGGGTCGTGCATTCAGCGGGCGGAACAGAGTGCTGAATAAAGATACGACAGTTTCGTGAAGAATCAATGCGGGGCGGAGGATCCGAGAAGTCTCGTGCGAAGCGTGCTCGTGACGACGATGAACACTCCGATGAACGTGATCGCGGCCGAGAGATACGGGCGTGCGCTTTCCGGGAACATCCACTGGGCACCCCAGAGAAGAAGGCCGGGAACGAGATACCTGGCGGCGACCTCGAGGTCGGGTTTCCAACCCGGAGAGGGACGGGCGTGCTCCTCCCCGATCTGCCGGAGGGAATGCATGAGCGGAGCCGGGACCGGCTCACGCGGAATTTCCCGGAGCCCGGCGTCGACGGCGATCATACTGCGGAAGAACTCCGCGCACGCCGGGCACCCCTCCCTGTGGGCGAGCATCCCGGCGTCAGCAAGATCTCCGGTGCGCGCATCGATAAGAACGTGGCAACGCTCCCTGAATTCTTCGCAGTTCATGATGCCTCCTTTGATTTCAAGAGTCTCCCCGCGAGACGCTCGCGCCCCCTGTGTATGGCACTGGCAACCGAGCCTTCGGAGATGTCAAGGATCCCCGCAATCTCCTTGTACTCCTTCCCCTCGAGATAGTAGAGCGTGAGCACCGCGGCTTCCCTGTCCGGGAGCGATGCGATCATGCGTCCCAGGCGGCCGCGCTCTTCGCTGACGATAAACGAGATTTCGGGATCGGGGTTGTGATCCCGAATCTCCGATGAGCCCGCCGCATCAAGGGATGTTGTCACGACCTGCCTCCGGGATTCCCTCCGGGAGAGGCAGACGTTCGTCGTTATCCGCCAGATCCACGTCGATATCTTCGCTTCCCCCCGGAATCCCCCTATCGACCTGTAAATGCGGAGAAATACGTCCTGCACGGCCTCTTCCGCCTCCTCCCGGCTCCCCAGCATCGCATGGGCGTGCGTGTAGATACCCTGGGCATGCTCCTCGATAATCCTGTTAAATTCAGCGGTTTTTCCCAACGTTTCCCCGAATAGGAACACCGAGAGACTACATCAATCCCCGAACAGGCGCAAGGGCCTCCGATACTTAGACCGGGAAAAAAAGAATTTTCTTCCGGGTGAAAGAAAATAGTTTCGGCACCGGTCTAACAAGGTGAAACGAAGGAGAACCTATGGACCGCTCTTCGATATCGACGCTTATCTGGACCGCCGCCATACTCCTGTACGGAATCTATGAATACCGCCGCAGGGAGCGCCGGCACCGGATCGACATGGAGTACATCCGGCGGAAGATCGAGCCTCCCGCCGATTCCGAGCTGCTCGTCCTGCGATGGCGGATTGCGACGGTCGCGCTGACGGCG
>DATJPH010000676.1:0-3855 GCA_035506475.1 Bacteroidota bacterium
GGTCCCGGGGTTCACACGGATCTCCTCCCCGGCACCCGCCGGCCTCACCTGGAGCGCTTTGCCGCCCAGAAGCACAACCGTATCGCCGAAGAGCGCGACATTCCTGAATATCTCGGTTTTCCCCGGCTCGCCGCGCGTGGAGAGTTCGCCTTCACCGTTCCTGAGCAGGTAGTACCGTTCACGGTTGATCTCCACGGAGGCGCACGGCGTGAACCCGTCACCGAGAAGATCCCGTTCGCGGACCAGAACCATCGGAACAAACGGGGAGAGGACGCGCTCTTCAGAGGAGGTGAGGCGCTGCTGGTACTTGTTGAGGACGACAAGCCTCGCGGGACGCTCCACGGTCAGAACGTCGCCGGTGCGTTCTCCGGCCCCGGGCCTGCCGCACGGCAGCACAAGAAGGCCGACGAGTGCAATCGCCGGCCATTGTGGACGCGCAATCCGGTTCAGCGGTCCGGGGTTTCCCGCCATTGTTTGATCGTCGAGAGTTGGGACGCCACGCCGTACAGGCTGATGCTCGTGCTGTCGAGCTGGGTGCTGAAATACGCGAGGGAGGGAACCGAAAAGAGCCACGAGCCCAGGCTCAGGCCGTGCTCGAGCTGGTCGATCCGGCGGGCGTACTCCTGCTTGTCGCCGATATTGCGCGTCGACATGAACCCGTACACGTACTGCAGGAACTGGTCGACGTCGGCCCTGTCCGGCGTATCGGCACCGGCATCCAGACCGAAGAAGTTCCCTTCCTTCCTGAACGACCCGGGGGAGACGATCTGCTGGCCGCGCGTATCCTCCGTCACCTCGAGGTTTATCCTGTACGTCATCAGGTCGGGCTGCCGCAGGAAAATATCATAGAGATCAAACAGGAAATTGCTCCTGTAGCCGGTGAACGCGACAATCACCGCATCGTAGTTCTGCCGCTGGATGTCCTCGTTCCCCACGATCGTCACCTTCACCTTCCCCCGCGTCAGGGCCGGGTCGTTCAGGATATCGGCAAGCTCCGAATATTCCTCGCGGAATCCGTAGTTTGCGCACGCCTTGATCCTGACAGTGTCGGGCAGGAGAGAGAGGTCCGGCGGCGCATCGTCCCGGGCGGGCTCGACGATCTTCTCGTCGATGTAGTACGAGGAGGTGGGAAACACGCTGTGGTTGACATAGTCGGCGTAGTTGTCCCGGTTCCCCTTGTAATCCTGTATATGCCTCTGCTGCGGGGTGCCGACGTTGAAGAACCGGTCCGCCACCCGCTTGCTCTCAAGGAGCCTTCTGAGCTGCAGCCGCTGGTCGCGGGAGAGCCGCTCCGTATTGAACAGCACGGCGAACATCGCGGTGCTGATATTTGATTTCGTGAAGAACTTCCTGCTGTCCGTCAGGATCGGAGAGAGCGCGCCGAAGGGGCTCTCCAGGAGAACGTTGATGGAGCCGTTCCTGAGCTCGGTCGTGTACGTGCTGTTGTCGATGAAGGGCGCCAGGATGACATTCGGGATCGCGGCGCCGCCGTCCGGCGTCTTGAAATAATTCGACACCCCCTCTTTCGGCGGGAGCGGCATATAGGCCGCGGTCCCGACGGTGTAGTTCAGGGCGTTCATCGCGGACCCCTCGGGGATGATCTTGAACGAGAGGCTTTCCTTGATGTCCGCGTCCTTCCAGATCCTGTTCTGCCTGAAACGGAACCGGATCTGCCCCTTGTCGTCGGGACCTTCGAACCCGGGCGATTCCATCGCCTGGATCAGCAGGATGTAGTCCGGGGAGAGGCTCCCCAGCGTCATGATCCTCCGGATCGTGAACTGCAGGTCCGCGGCGGAAAAGAAGTGGTCGCGGGATTTTGCAATCGTGTACTGGTCGTCCTTCGCGGTGATCTGGTAGCTGTCGCTCCACCTCTTGTTCGGCTTGAGCCTCACGGTCACGACATTGTCCTGGTCCACCCCGACGAGCTCGCCGAGGCCGTCAAGGTAGACGATCCCGCTCGGGTTCGCCGACAGGTCGAACAGTCCGTCGAACTGGACCTCGTCGAGCTTGTCGGAGAGCGGCGTCGGCCCCGGCAGGTGCGGATCGATCGCGGGTTTCTGGTGCGCGATGTACGGAAGAACGATGCTCCCCGAGAGATCGGGACGGTGGAAGATCAGGTACAGGATGACGCCGACGGCGACGAGCCCCACCGCGCCGAGAATGATGATGAGCCGTTTGTTCTTCATGCTGGTCGTCCTCAGTTCTTTTTCATGATCGGGACCTGCGCCATCGCGCTGATTTCGAAGACTTTGTAGGCCGCCTTCTTGAACCGGACTTCGAGGATGTTGCGCCCGTCCTTGTCCATCTGCACGGGCGTGATCTGCGATTCATACCCGTTGTCCGAGGTGGGGGAGGTGATGCGGAACCGCCCTTCGTTTTTGATCGGCGTGTTGTTTATCGTGATAAGATCATACCACTGTTCCCTGCCGGCCCCCTCGGCGAGCTCCCTCGGGAGCTTGATGTTCACGTCGAAGACGGGAAACTGCGCGTCGGACGGGATCTGGAGCCGGATGCGGAACATGAATTCGTTGACCCCTCTCCTGTTGCTCGTCACCGGGAGCGCCAGCACCCGCCGGTACTCCTTGGGGCGGACAATCCACTTGGGGGAGGAGGGATCGCACTCGCTGACGATAGAGAGGATCTGCTTGTCGGTCCCCTTGTATTCCTTCCCGTGGTCGACGACCGCGCGCGCCCTGTCGACCCCTTCAGGGACATTCATGTCGCGTGTGAAGTCGCCGTAGATCGTCCGGATGGCGGCCTCGGGGAACTGGACGTGCCGCACCCGGTTGATATACTCGTCGATCTGGCTCCTCTTGGAGGCGAGCGCCGCCCCTCCGGCCGCGCTGAACGTCAGCGTGTAGGCCGGCTGAAACGCGGAATCCGCGTAGAGGCCGGGGACGTTCATGAACGTCGATTCATTCAGCCTGACAAACGCGTCAAGCCGCTCGCGGGTCGCGTTCTTCACGCCGTTGAATATGTCGGCCTCGAACCACCTGACGAGCTTGTCCCGGTGCCTCTCGACGCTTGCGTAGGTCCGCCCGTCCTTCCCCGTGAAGAGGTCGCGCGTTTTCGTCTCCGCGGCCCACCACTGGTGCGCGGTGACGGACGCCGAGATCTGCGCGCCGTTCCCGAAGAGCGATTGAAAGTCGTCGGCCTGTTCTCCCGCTTTCCCCAGCTCCAGCGCGAGAAGCGTTGCGGCTTCGAGACCCCGGTAGCGGTCGTTGGAAGCGGCCTGGGCGGCCGGGATGGAGGCGCGGATATCGCGCGCCGAGGCTTCGATATTGCCGTAGAACGAAGCGGCCGGCGGCGCGGTGGTTTTATCGATCAGCCCATGAAGCTCCTTCAGGCGGGCCGTGGCCGCCTGCAGGGCCGCCGCTTCGAAATTGAATCTCTCGACAAAAGAGCGGAGCGCAGTGAAGGCGGGGGGGACGTCCCGGCCCGAGGCCGCGTAGAGGCCCTGTACGGGTTCAAGCGGAGGTTCGAGGACGAGCGGGCTCACGTCCTTCTTGTTCCTGAGCTGCTGCTCGTAATAGGGCACCGCCTCGTTGAGCCGGAGCATGATCGCCTTCCGCGCCTTCTCGACGATCGGGGCCGGATACTTCTGGTGCTGCCTGAGAAAATCGGCATACACGGAGGCGTCCGCGAGGAACGCCCCGGTGTTGTTCCCGGCGTTCTTCTCTCTCTGGAATATCGCCAGCGCGGCCGCGTAGTTCTGCTGGAACTGGATCTCGTCCTCGACCGCTGCGCGGAGGGACTTGTAATTCCGGTAGGCGGTGTCGTTCGCCGCGGCGATATCGGGGGGGAAGAGGTCGGCGACCTTCTTCAGCTCCGCGTTCATCGCCGTGAGTTTCGACG
>DATJPH010000677.1:0-3416 GCA_035506475.1 Bacteroidota bacterium
GGAGAAGATCGGATTGCACACGCAGGCGACAAACCCGTTCTACGATGTCGTCGTGGTCGGGGGAGGTCCCGCGGGGCTCGCCAACGCCGTCTACGCGGCATCCGAGGGGATGCGGGTCGTCCTTGTCGAGCAGAACGCGCCGGGAGGACAGGCGGGGACGAGCTCCAGGATTGAAAACTATCTCGGGTTTCCGAACGGGATCACCGGGGCCGACCTCGCACAGCGGGCGAGCGCCCAGGCGCGGCGGTTCGGCGCGGAACTCTTGACGGCGCAGGAAGTTGTGGGAATCCGGCGGGAGGATCCGTACAGGATCGTGAAGCTGGCGGACGGGAAGGAGATTCCCGCATACGCCGTCATCCTGACGACGGGGATGGCGGTCCGGACGCTTGATGTCCCCGGCATCGAGCCGCTCCTTGGCCTCGGTGTCTACTACGGAGCCGCCCTGAGCGAAGCGCTCACGTATCGCGGTCATGACGTCTGCATTATCGGCGGGGCGAATTCCGCCGGTCAGGGCGCGCTCTTCTTTTCCCGCTACGCCCGGCGCGTCACGATCGTCGTTCGGGCTGCCGGGCTCAGCCCGTCGATGTCGCACTACCTTGTCGAGAGGATCAACGCGACGGAGAATATCGACGTCATCGCGCGCGTCGAAGTTGCCTCGGTGGCCGGCAACGGGAGGCTCGAGCGGGTAATCCTCCGGAATCTCGATACGGTGGACGAGACCCCGCTCGCAGCGGACGCAATGTTTATTTACATCGGCACGGCGCCGCATACCGAAATGGTTGCCGGCCTGCTGGAGCGGAATGAAAAAGGGTTCATACTCACGGGAACAGACCTTCCCCGCGTCAATGGAAAACCGAGGGGGTGGACGCTCGACAGGGATCCCTTTTTCTTTGAAACAAACGTCCCCGGGATATTTGCCGCGGGAGATGTCCGGGCAGGGGCAAACAGGCGTGTTGCGGCGGCGGTCGGAGAGGGCTCTGCGGCCATCTACTCCATACACAAGTATCTGGAAACCGTCTGACGGAACGGCCGTGAGGTCAGGCCTTTATCCGCTTGTAAATGACAAACGTTGCCCCGATCCTGAGCGGGCGGGTTACGTCCCCTTCATTCAATCGCAGGAACTCACTCCTCAGCTGCTTCGCGTACATCGACACGTCGACTGAACCAAGCGACGTGCGCCGTACTCCCGAGTCTGCCCGGGCCAGGGCGAACAGCGAGTCGAAATCCGCACCCCGCTCAATCAGGAGATAGAGCGAATCCGCCGCCTGCTCCGTCGCGGAGATGAGTCCGGCGAGGTTCATCACTACCGGTTCGTGGAACTGCACCCGGAGCGGTTGCCGGAGCCAGACTTCCATCGGCCTTCCTTCGCGCCTTCCCGGCGTATACTGCCACTGCATGATCGATCTGAGGGCAAGAGAATCCCAGTCCGGGTCACCGCTTGAGGAGATCAGATCTGCATCGCCGACAGCCCCGTCCTTCAGGACGAGGATGGCGACGGTGAGCTTCATCTCCCCTCCGGGTGAGTTCTGGACGATCGGAGGAAGGGGAGCGCTCCTGACGAGCTCCGGCCTCTGGATGGGTTCCGGGGTCTGCTGAATTGCAGAACACCCTGCAAGCAGAAACATGAGGATGCACAGTGTGCGTATCATAGGTCACCTCCTTCGCCGGCACCGGCTGTACCGTATGACAACGCTTGCAGGGAAGATATCGATGACCCCGGCAAGAATCAATCAACGCATCGTTCGGTCCCTGGAATTCCGGCGAATTGACAGATTATCTGTCAAATCAGCGACCTCTGTGTGTGAGTGCGGTCAACGGGACGCTGGTTGCATCAGCCAGGGTTCTACTCGAAATCGGGACGTTGTAGTTCACTCTTTCCTTCGGTATCTTCGGCAGAACAATTGAGGGCCACCATGTCTTACCGAATCTTGCTCTTCGCATTTGCGGCGCTCCTTGCCGCCTCGTCCATCGTAAATGCGCAGGTAAAAAAACGGATCGCTGTTGCCGAGTTTCAGGACCGCTCCGGCCACAAGGGGGCCGGGCAGGGGGTCGCAGATATGCTGATTACCGCGCTTTTCAAATCAGGTGAATTTATCGTCGTCGAGAGGAAAGAGCTGGACAAGGTCCTTGCCGAGCAGCGACTGGGCCGGAGCGGCGCCGTCACCCCGCAAACCGCTCCCGCCGTCGGGAAGCTGCTTGGAGTTGATCTGCTCGTGCTCGGGAGCATCACCGAGCTTGGGACGAAAGACCGGGACGTGTCGGGGGGGACCAACCTGTTCGGTGCGAAGATCAATGCAAAGACGGCCAGGGCGGCGGTGGATATCCGCCTTGTGAACACCACGACAGGCGAAATCGTCGCAGCGGAAACCGAAGAGGGGACCGAATCCACCGTCGGGGTCGGCGGAAGGTACAAGGCGATCAACTTCGCCGATTTCAGCCAGTGGAACGACACGGATATCGGGAAGGCGGCCCGCGAGGCGATTGATGAGACGGTCAACCTCATCACAAAGAACATCGCGAAGATTCCGTGGACCGGACGGATAATCAAGGTGAGCGAAGACGGTACGGTCATTATGAAACCGGGGTCGGAAGGGAACGTCACGACGGATATGGAATTCGACGTGTTCCACCCGGGCGAAGAGCTCAAGGATCCCGACACCGGTCTTGTGCTCGGGCACGAAGAAGCGAAGGTAGGGCATATCAAGGTTACCGAAGACATGCTCAACGGCAAAGCCGCGAAGGCGAAGATCGTCAACGGCACCGGGCTCCAGTCGGGCGACTACGTTCGCGAACCGAAAAGCAATTGACCATTCAGGGCTCAATCGTCCTTCCCCGCCCGACGCTTAAAGGAGGCAGAACCGTCCTCCAGGCGCTGCGGCGGAGAAAGACCACGCGGGAGATTCGACCGAAGAATCTCCCGCTGCAGGTGCTCTCCAACCTCCTCTGGGCGGCGTGCGGCGTCAATCGGAAAACGGGACCGTTCGGCATCCCGGGGCGGACGGCGGCTTCCGCGAGCAACTCGCAGGAAATAGATCTCTACGTGATTCTCAGCAAGGGGGCCTTCTTCTACGACCCCCTTCGTCATGTTCTTGAGCCCGTTGAGGAAGGCGACCTCCGCCACATGGCCATCGGCAGGGGACAGTCCGGGCTCGTCGCAGCGGCTCCGGTCCAGCTCATCTATGTCGCGGATCTCCGCAGGCTGACGCACACCTCCGGCTATCAGGAACCCGGGCTCCAGGATCCTGAGATCCAGAAATCGTATTACTACGTCGATACAGGCCTCATCGCGGGGAACGTCTATCTGTTCGCCGCTTCTCAAGGTCTGGCCTCCTGGTTTCACAATTGCGACAGGGCCGGCCTTGCCGCGAAACTCCGCCTGCGCCCGGAGCAGCGGGTCCTGTTCGGCCAGACGATCG
>DATJPH010000678.1:0-3087 GCA_035506475.1 Bacteroidota bacterium
GCTCGCCTCAAGTCCCGGGAAGGTCTTCTCCCGGGAGATGCTCCTCCAGTCGATCTGGGGGTCCGACGTCGTCGTCATCGACAGGACCATCGACGTGCATATCCGGAAGATCAGGGAAAAACTGGGGGAAGACGCCCCGTCGATTGAGACGATCAAAGGCGTCGGCTATAAATTCAGGGACTGACCCCGTGACCCTCCGCTCGAAACTCCTCGCAACGTACATCGGGCTGACCGTCGCCGGTGTGGTGCCCCTCAGCCTTTTTTCCTCCTGGCAGATCAAGAGCTATCTCGACCGGCGCGCAGAATCGGGCCTTACCGCACACGTGGAGGCTCTTGCGGCCCTCGTGAAGGGAGGGGAATTCCCGCCGGATTCCCTTGCCGCCCACGAGACAACAATCCGCCGCATGGCCCGATCGCTTAATCTCCGCCTCTCGTTTATCCGGGGCGACGGCACGGTCATGCTCGATTCCGACGTCTCCACCGATTCCCTGGGCACGGTTGAAAACCACTACTACAGGCCGGAGATCGAGGCAAGCCGCACGGGCACATTCGGCCTGAACCGGCGGGAAAGCGCCACCGTCCACGAAGAGTTCCTCTACGCGGCCACACTCATCGTCCGCAGCACCCCGCATGGACCCGACACCATGTATGTCCGTGTCGCACGCCCGTTCAGCGACATACAGGCGCTGGACCGGCAGGTACAGATCATCATCTGGTCGATCGGCATCCTCTCGGTGATCGTCATCGCCTGGGTGAGCTCGCGCGCCTCGCGGCGCATCACGCGCCCGATTCTCGACATCGAAGCCGCGGCGCGCGCGATCAGGGACGGCGAGCTTTCGCGACGCATCGAGGTGACGACCGCGGATGAAATCGGCAAGCTCGCTGCGTCGATCAACGACATGGCGGCAAAGCTCGGCAACGACATCGCCCAGCTCCGTAAACTCGAACGGGTCAGGAGCGAATTCCTCGGCAACGTCTCGCACGAACTCCGCACACCGATATTCTCGCTCCAGGGATTTCTCGAAACCCTGCTCGACGGCGCCGTAGACGACCCGGCGGTGAACCGCGACTTTCTCGAAAAGGCCCACAAACACGCGGGCCGGCTTAACGCTCTGCTGAACGATCTGATCGAGATCTCCCGGATCGAATCCGGCGAGATGAAAATGAGCTTCAGGTTCATGCCGCTGGCCGAGCTCCTCCGGGAGGTGAACGAGGAGATGTCGCCCGCCGCGGCGAAGAAGAACATCGCGCTGACGCTGGACCCGGGCGAATGCGCCCGGGACAGCGTCTATGCCGACAGGGACCGGCTGAAACAGGTGATGATCAACCTCCTCGATAATGCCATCAAGTACACCGACAACGGGGGATCCATCTCCGTGAGGGCGCGACGGGAGGGGGCGGATATGGTATGCGTTGAGGTTGCTGACACCGGCAGCGGCATCGCCAGGGAGCACCTCGCAAGGATTTTTGAGCGGTTCTACCGCGTCGACAAGGACCGGTCGCGCGATGTGGGGGGAACGGGGCTAGGCCTTGCGATCGTCAAGCACATCGTCGAAGCCCACGGAGGGACAATCCAGGTGGAGAGCGCCGTGGGGAAGGGAAGCAAGTTCATGTTCACACTCAAACGGTGAGCCATGGGCCCGCGCAGGTCGACACCGGCAACGAAAGGGCCTTCGGACGAGCTCTTCATGCGTGAGTGCTTGGGCCTCGCGCTGCGCGGGAAGGGGCGCGTCAGCCTCAACCCGCTGGTGGGAGCAGTCATTGTCCGCCGCGGGACGGTTATCGCACGGGGGTTCCACCGCCGGTTCGGCGGCCCTCATGCGGAGATTGACGCCCTGGCGAAGCTCGGCGGCAGAGCCCCGGGTGCAACCTTGTACGTCAACCTGGAGCCGTGCGCGCATTACGGCAAGACGCCGCCCTGCACCGAGAGCATCATCGCGTCGGGAATATCCTCCGTTGTGGTTGCCATGCGGGATCCGAATCCGCTCGTTGCCGGAAGAGGGATCCGCGCCCTGAAGAGGGCCGGGATAGGGGTGACCGTCGGCGTCCTCGAGGAGGAGGCCAGGGAGCTCAACAGGATCTTCCTCAAACACATCACACGCCGGGTGCCGTACGTCCATGTGAAAATCGCGCAGAGCATCGACGGGTACATCGCCGGGCCGAAGGCTCCCCGCTACCTTACTTCCGGAGCGTCTCTCCGCACCGTACACCGGTGGCGTGCCGAACACGACGCGGTCCTCATCGGCGCTGGCACTGTCCGTGCGGACAATCCACACCTCACGGTGCGGCATGTCCGTGGTCACGACCCGCACGTCGTCATCATCGACGGCCGTCTGTCGATTCATGAGCACGCAAACGCCCTGAGCCGGGACAGGGGGAGGGGCGTGTTCGTTTGTGTGGGTGAACAGGCGGCAGCCCGTGCCCGCGCGAAGGTGAACCGGCTTGAATCGCGGGGAATCGTCGTTCTTCGATTCCCCGCCCCGGGCGGAGTGATCAACCTCCGTGACATCCTGCTGGCCCTCTACAGGTTTTCCATCGGCTCGGTACTTGTGGAAGGAGGGAGCAGCATATTTGCCCAGTTCATCAGGGAGCGCCTTGCCGACGAACTGAGCATTTTCGTCGCCCCCACGATGCTCGGTGTCGGCGTCCCCGTCTTCGGAGGTACTACTAGCCTGCGTTCCCCCTTCGAAGAGGGCACGGGGTTCGGAATGGAGCCTACGGGGAAAGACGTTCTCTTCTCCGCACGATTACGATCGAGGAGGTAAGAGCCGTGTTCACAGGGATTATCGAGGAGACCGGACGGGTTGCAGGCGTCATCAAGCAGGGCGGGGGGATCAAGCTCACCGTCGAGGCGCCGCAGGCAGCCGCCGAACTGCGTGTCAACGACAGCGTCTCCCTGAACGGCGCCTGCCAGACGGTCATTGCGAAATCGACGCGGACGTTCACCGTCCAGGCAGTCGAGGAAACACTGAGTAAAACCACGCTGGGTGAATTCGTTTCCGGTACCGAAATCAACCTTGAACTCCCCGTGAGGCTCAATGAGCGACTCGGAGGGCATATCGTGCTCGGTCACATCGACTGCGTGGG
>DATJPH010000679.1:0-7893 GCA_035506475.1 Bacteroidota bacterium
GTCGTTGTTCGGAAGGTAGTTGCCGATATAGGTGCCGGCGCCGCCGGAGAATTTCGAGGACCCTTCCTTCGTCGCAATATTCACGATCCCGGACATCGCCTGTCCGTATTCGGCGTTGTAGGCGCCGGAGACGAGCTGGAGCTCCTGGACAAGACTCTTGTTGACCTCGACGACCTGCGAGCCGTCATAGGCATTGGTCACCGGCACGCCGTCAATCCAGTACGCCACCTCTCCCGAACGTCCGCCCCTGAGGTGCAATCCCCCGTTCCTGTCGGTCGTGACGCCCGCCTGGAGGTTGAGCACCTGTCCGACTTCGTTCACCGGGAGCGCGGCGATCTGCGCCCCGTTGACCGTGGCCGTGGACGCCGTCAGATCCTTCTGGACAAGAGGCCGCTCCGCCACCGTGACGACTTCCTCTCCCACCTCGACGACCGTCGACGCCAGTTTGAAATCGATCGTTGTCGTAAAATCGATAGAGACCTGGACGTTCGACAGGGTCTTCTTGTTGTACCCGACACCCGATGCCACAAGCGTGTACGTCCCCGGCTGGATGTTGAGAATGACGTAGTACCCGTCGATGTTCGTCGCGGCGCCCATCGATGTCCCCTGGATCTGGACGCTCGCCCCGACGATCGCTTCCCCCGTCTGGGCATCCTTGACTTCGCCGGCGATCTTTCCGGTATTCCCCCCCCACGCCTCCACGAGCCCGAAGGTGAGAAGGAGAGACAGAAGCAGTAGACGTGATTTCATGCGGTATGTGCTCCTATGCGATGCAGTATCAGACGAGCTGTTCGGTCGGCACGCGCGCGCCGCACGACCGCCGGACGATCAGCGACGGCAGAAACGTCGTCAGGGACGGCGCGGAGCCGGGATTCTTCAGGCGCGCAAAAAGCTTCTCGAGCGCCAGGACCCCCATCTCGTACATCGGCTGGCGCATCGTCGTGAGCTGGGCATGCTGGGCCAGCTCGATATCATCGAAACTGACAATGGCCAGGTCCTCGGGAACCTTCACACCGAGTTCGGCCGCCCCCTCGAGCGCTCCCATCGCCTGCACGTCGCTGGCGATGAACACGGCCGTGATCCTGTCCTTCCCCGTGTTCTTCCCGATCAACTCCTCCATGGACGCCCGCCCCGCCTCCCTGTTGAAACCGTCCTGCTTGCCGATCTCCGATATGAAGACGCGGTCGTTGCGGAACGGAAGCCCGGCTTCCTCGAGCGCGATCCTGTATCCCTCCATCCGGTCATGTCCCGGCTGCGTCGAGAGGCTCGCGTTGATCATGGCGATGTTCGTGTGGCCGAGCTTGATAAGGTGGCGCGTGGCCATCGTCGCCCCCTCGAGGTTCTTCACGCTTATCGAATCGAATTCGGGGTGGTAGGCGTCGACAAGGACAAGCGGCAGACGGATCTGCTGGAATTTTGAGACATAGGATTCCGGGAGCCTCATGGAAAAGAACATCACGCCGTCGACGTGTCCGCGGTGGAGCGAGCGCCTCAGGTAGTACTCCGCCTGCGAGGGGTTGTTCACACCGTACAGGATGAGGTCGAACCCTAATTCCGCCGCCTTGTCCTGGACCCCCTGGAGGACCTGGATGAAGAAATAGTTCGTGAAATACGGGATGATGGCCGAGATCGTGTTCGTCTTTTTCGAGGCAAGACGCTGTGCATAGGCGTGCGGCTGGTAGCTGAGTCGTTTGACGACCTCCAGGACCCTCGCGCGCGTCTCCGACGAGACGCTCGGATGGTTATTGAGGCAGCGGGACACTGTCCCGATTCCTACTCCTGCCTCACGTGCAAGGTCGTAGATCGTCACACTCATAGGTTACTAAGGGAAAACGGATTGTCTGGAGGTTGAACAGGTGGAAGCGCTTCCATGAATATAAGAAGAGGCGCTTCAATGTCAAGTGTTTTTTTTGGCTTTTTGGTACAATATTCCGGTGAAGGGCTTCCATGGACCTCCCCCGGGCCCTTTCCGGGAACAGTATCCGGATGGTTTGTTGTGTTTGTGGCGTAACGTACCTATATTTTGCCGGTTTGAACCCTCATAACCCAATCCTACGACCGACGGAATTCGCCAATGGCTGAAGTCAAACTTGAACGTGTCACGAAGGTGTACGACGGCAAGGTTACCGCCGTGAAGGAAGTGGACGCCACGATCCGCGACAAGGAATTTGTCGTCCTTGTCGGCCCATCCGGCTGCGGAAAATCGACGGTCCTTCGCATGATCGCCGGGCTGGAGGAGATCTCCTCCGGCACGGTGAGCATCGACGGCAAGGTCGTCAACGACGTCGCTCCGAAAGACCGCGATATCGCGATGGTGTTTCAGAACTACGCCCTCTACCCCCACATGTCAGTCTACGACAACCTCGCATTCGGGCTCAAGCTCCGGAAGTACGACAAGGCGGAGATCAAGAAGCGTGTCCAGCATGCGGCGGAGATACTCGGCATCTCGTCGTACCTCGACCGGAAGCCGAAGGCGCTCTCGGGGGGGCAGCGCCAGAGGGTCGCGCTCGGGCGGGCGATCGTCCGGCAGCCGAAGGTGTTTCTCTTCGACGAACCCCTGTCGAACCTCGACGCGAACCTCCGCGTCCAGATGCGCACGGAGATCTCGCGGCTCCACCATCAGCTCCAGACCACGATGATCTACGTGACGCACGACCAGATCGAAGCCATGTCGATGGGCGACCGGATCGTCGTGATGAAGGACGGGATCGTGCAGCAGGTCGATACGCCGCTTTCGATCTATCACCACCCCACGAACAGGTTCGTCGCAGGGTTTATCGGCAGTCCCACGATGAACTTCTTCTCCGGGAGCGTCACGAAGAACGGCACGTGGACGTTCGCGCAGGACGGGACGGAGTTCAGGCTCCCCGTCGAGGCCGCCCGGGGGGAGAAATTCACGACGAACGCGAAGGTGACGCTCGGGATCCGCCCCGAACACATCTACGCATTCCGGCCGAGCGGAATCACCACACTCTCACCGTTCACGGCGCACGTCGACGTGATCGAGCCGGTCGGCAACGAGATCTTCGTCTATTTCTCCACGGGGACCGGGACGCATTACGTGGCCCGCATTGCGAGCGACCGCTCTCCCGAAGTCGGCAAGCCGCACGAGCTTCTCGTCGACACGTCAAAGATGCACTTCTTCGATACCGGAACGGAACAGAGCATTTAGGAGGCGGACATCGCCATGCGCATCCGCCTCGCCTGTCTCCTCCTGGCGCTCCTGACGACCCGGACGTTCCCGCAGTGGCGTTCCGCGGGGACCGTCGACTCGGCATACACAAACGGGACGACGGAAGCCACGCTTGGCACCGGGACATCCCGGCTCACGCTCCGCGTGCTTGCCCCGGACCTGATCCGCGTCCGATTCCAGAGTGCCCCTCCCTACGCGGCCGACCGCTCCTGGGGAGTCGTGAAAACCGACTGGCCCGAACCGGCAGCGCGCGTGGAAGACTCCCCGGACTCCCTGGTGTGCACGACGTCCGAGCTCTCGCTCCTGGTCCGGAAGAGACCGCTCCGGCTCGTCTTCCGCGACAGGGCGGGGGCGGTCATCTGCGCCGACGACCCCTCCACCGGGATGAGCTGGAACGGGAGCGAGGTCCGCGTCTGGAAAACAATGCCCCCCGACGAACGCTACTACGGGTTCGGCGAGAAATCGGGAGACTTCCAGAAGCGGGACGCCGCGATGACGATGTGGAACTCCGACATCCCCGCGTACAGCGCCGCGACAGACCCCCTGTACGAGACGATCCCGTTTTTCTACGGTATGCGCGCCGGAAAGGCGTACGGGATATTTTTCGACAACCCCTCCCGGTCCTCGTTCGACATGGGAAAGGAGTCGCGTGACCGGTACAGCTTCGGCGCAGAATCGGGTGATCTCGACTACTACTTCATCTACGGCCCTGCACCGGCGAAAATCCTCTCCCGCTACACCGAACTTGTCGGCAGGATGCCCCTCCCCCCCCGCTGGTCCCTCGGGTACCAGCAATGCCGCTGGAGCTACACGCCCGACGCCCGGGTGCGGGAGATCGCACGCGGTTTCCGCTCGAGGAAGATCCCCTGCGACGTGATCTACCTCGATATCGACTACATGGACGGCTACAGGATATTTACCTGGAATCCGAAGTCATTCCCGGACCCGGCCGGGCTCCTCCGGGATCTCGGCTCCGACGGATTCAGGGTCGCCGTCATCGTCGACCCGGGAATCAAGGTCGATTCGTCGTACGCGGCATTCCGTTCAGGGCTCCAGGGGAACAACTTCGTCAGGCAGGCCGACGGAACACTCTATAAAGGCGCGGTCTGGCCGGGAATCTGCGCATTCCCTGATTTCACGACAGAAAGGGCTCGCACCTGGTGGGGTGACCAGTTTGCCGGGCTTGTCCGTGCAGGCGTGCGGGGATTCTGGAACGACATGAATGAGCCTTCGGTGTTCAACGTCCCCTCCAAGACGATCGACCTGACGGCACTCCACGACGACGGGAAAACGACGCACGACCGGGTCCACAACGTCTACGGACTGGAGATGACCAGGGCGACGTACGAAGGGGTGCGGCGCCTGTTGCCAAACGAGCGCCCGTTTGTCCTTACCCGTGCCTCGTACGCGGGAGGGGAGCGTTATTCGGCGGCCTGGACGGGGGACAATGTCTCATCCTGGGACCACCTGGCGATGGCAATACCGATGTGCCTGAACCTGGGGATCTCCGGCCAGCCGTTCGTCGGCTCGGATATAGGCGGATTCATCGGCCATCCTTCAGGGGAGTTGTTCGCCCGCTGGCTCCAGCTCGGCGTCTTCACCCCCCTGATGCGTGCACACTCCGTCATCAACGAGAAGAACAAGGAGCCGTGGGAGTACGGGGATGCGTTCACGGATATCAACCGGGAAACGATCAACTTTCGCTACCGGCTCCTCCCCTACATTTATACGGCGATGGCTGAGGCCTCCTCCAGCGGGATCCCGGCCATGCGCCCCATGATGTTCGAGTTCCCGGCCGACCCCCGGTTCAGGGAAACCGCGGACGAGTTCATGTTCGGGTCCGACCTTCTCGTGGCCCCCGTCGTGACCGAAGGTGACGTCCGCAGGAGCGTCACACTCCCCGGGGGGACCTGGTATGACTTCTCCTCCGGCGCTCCTGTGCAGGGGGGAACATCCGTGACCGTCGACGCCCCCCTGGATCATATCCCCGTGTTTGCACGCGCCGGAGCCGTCATACCGACACAGCAGGTCGTCCAGTACACGGGGGAGGCCCCCCCCGGACCACTGACTCTCACGGCGTTCCCCGCACGCGCAGGGGTGGAGTACGCGTCCGCGTACTACGAGGACGACGGCACATCGTATGATTACACGCGCGGGGGATACCTCCGGAGGGAGATGCGCCAGAGCCTGGCGGCAGGAAAACGGACGCTGACATTGGGCGCCGTCGAGGGGAGTTACAGGCCCGCGGAGAGGATGCTGCTCCTCCGATTCGTAGACTGGGCTTCCCCGCCGGCGTCGGTCCGCGCGGGGAGAACGGCACTCCGACGCGTCGAGCGGCTCTCCGGCAGGAATGGCCCCGCGTGGACGTACGACGGGGCAACGAAGACCGTCACGGTGACGCTCCCCGACAGCCGGGAGACGATGCAGGTGTCCGTGGAGGAGTGACGCCGGACACCCGGCAAGAGCGCGCAGTTTTGTTATTCTCGTCTTCATTATATATATTCAGCGGAACGAACGTTCCCCGGTCTATGCCGACACACGACAACCTGGAATCTTCTGATCTCGAGCGACACCTGACCGAAGCGCACTCCCGCGCGGAAAAAGGGGAGTATGCCGCCGCCGTCAGCGCGGTGCGTAAGGCAAAATCCCTCGCGCCGAAAAATGTTTACGTCCTTGCGTTCGAAAAACAGGCGGAGCAGCTTCACGAGCTCGAGACGTCTCACAGCCTGACGGACGAACAGCGGACGGACATACTCGAATCGATCCCCTCCATCATCGAACGCGCGCTGGAATCCGCCCGGTCTCCCGGCACAATGACGGATCTCTCGGGTCTGAAGGCCGGTCTCGACGCCACCCAGGAGAAGAAGGAGAAGGCCGCGGCCCTCGAATGGCTCAAGAACCAGTATTTTCAGCACGCGCACGAATACATACGCAAGGGGGAGTACCAGCACGCGCTGGCGGAAATCCGGCGGGTGTACATCATCGACCCCTCGAACGCCATCGCACGGGATTTTGAGAAGGAGTTTGAGGCGCTCGCGCAGTTAAAGCGGGGCGATTCGATACGCGTCTATCCCACACCCGGCGTTTCCGCCCCTGCAACGCCGCCTGTGAGTCCGGCGTCGCCCTCAACTTCAGGACCGGCGGTGGAGGATCCCGATACGACCCCGATGATGACGGAGGAATGGTCGTCGCCCCAGCAGCCGAAGCGGGCGGTGCCACGCCCTCCCGTGGTACATGAGAAACCCAGGGAAAAGAAAAAAGGGAGCACGCTCCTCATCGTTCTTATCATCCTCGCACTGGTGGTCCTCAGCGCCCTTGTGTACATTTATTACGCGAGGAATATCCGCAAAAAAAACCCCGTGACGGTGCTCCCCCCGGCGGCGTCCGAGCAGTTCATCGGCGCTCCGTCGGAAGCCGCCGAGCAGAGCTTCCTCGTCTCGAACGACGATTCGACGGCGGGCACGCCCCAGGTCACCGAGCTCGCCATAGAGAAGCCCCCCCCGCCTGCCGCGAAGAGTGAAGCGACGAAGGAGACAAAGAAGGTGAGCAAGAAGGCCGCAACGCCGGACCGCGCGCGCGCCGGACCCGCAGCCGCCGAAGGGAAGCCCGCAAACTCTCCCCCGGTGATGGCGACGCAGGCCCAGCCCGGGCTGAAACCCCCGGCAACGGACACGAAACCCGAAGACACCGCCACACCCGCCCCCTTTGTCGCCATCGAAAAAGAGGCGCGCATTATCCGGCTCGAGAAGCCGAAGTTCACGACGCTCAGCTACCTGACCGGCGTGGAGGGGCAGGTGGTGATCAAGGTGAGGATCGACGCGACCGGGAAGCCCGTCCAGACGGTGACACTCAAGAGCACGAACGATCTCCTCATCCAGCCCGTTATCGACGCCGTCATGTCCTCCCAGTTCGCCCCCGCGGAGATGACAACGGGACCGGTCGCCTCGTGGCTCACGATCCCGTTTAAGTTCGCCGCCAAATAACCCCCGCTATTTCTCCTTCCCCCGCTGTTTCAGATAGTTATCGTATTGTATGGATTTCTTCGCCCTCCCGAGGGAGTCTGGACCGTCCTTGAGCTTCTGCTCGTAGGCGCTCAGCCTGGCGTCCTGCTCCTTGATCGTCCCCCCCGTGGCGGACCCGGAGAGGGCAGGCGAGGCCTGCAGCATGCGCCGGGCGGCGGCAATTTCCTGGACCGCGGCTTCCCCCTTCCCCCTGTCAAGCGCGTCCATCGCCCGCTCCACCCCCCGTGTCGAGATGGCGACATCGGCCCTCGCCTGTGTCTCGAGATCCCTGTGCCGTTCTATCTCCGCCCCGTCCGCACTGTACCTGACGCGCACCCCGTCGAGAGAAGCGACGCTCACCCTGTCCCTGACCGGCTCGTACCTGACTTCCCCCTGTGCGACGACAAGCGAGCCACGGCCCGGAGGGATATTGAGGACGACGGTGAATTCGCGACGCTCGCCGGCATAGACGTCCCCCACCGGGATCCGGATGTGCCCGTCTCCCGATGTGAATTCCGCGCCGACAACGTCGACGACGCGGACCCCGCACCCGGGCGTCAGATCAATGACCGTGTTCTGCGCGGCGACGCACCCGAGCATGTTGAATTCTCTCCCCAGAATCGACGCAAGGCTCCGCGGGCTCTCGATGAAATAGTAGTTCCCTCCCCCTCCCGAAGCGAGCGAGGTCATCAGGTTCTC
>DATJPH010000680.1:0-8857 GCA_035506475.1 Bacteroidota bacterium
GGTAACAGCGGGCGATGTCTCAAAAATTAAGGCCCGCGTGCGGAACACGGGGACGGGCGAGGCGCGCGGAGTCTCGGCGACATTTCTCCCGGCCGGACCCGGGACGGACGCGGGACTCGCCGAGACGGGGAAGACCGTCCAGATCGGAACGCTCGCGCAGAAATCCTCAAAGGAGATAACGCTGACGTTCCGGCCCCCGGCCACGGCGGAAGGTCCGGCAGCAGTGGTCGTCAGACTGGACGAGGAACGGGCAAAATCCTCCGTCTTCATCACGCTTTCCGTCCTGGTGCGGACGCCGCTTGCGGGAGCGGAACAATCGGGATATGCGGCGTTCAAGAAGGGGGATTACGCGACGGCCATTGCGTCGTTCGAGCGGGTCGTAGAAAAGGGGAAGCCATCGAAAGAGCTTCTCTTCACGCTGGGGCTTTCATACTACAAGAGCCGGAACCGCGCGCGGTGCCTTGCCTGCATGCAGAGATCATCCGGGCTCGGGAGCAAGGAAGCCAGATCGTGGATACGGGGACACACCGCCCCCGTCGATGTTCCGGTCGTCACGTACACACAGGCCGAACGGGACCCATTCGAGGGCTATACCCCGCCGATAGGGCTCGGCGTGCTCCCGTTCACCGATTCGCTCAGGCACGACACTCCCCTGACGGAGAAACTGTACAATGCGCTCAAGGCGAAGAATGAGGCGCTCAGGATATTTCCGTTTTCCACGATCAGGGCCGCACAGGGTTCCTGGGGGCTCTCGTCGCTCAACCCGTCCGACAGGCAGATCCTGAGCGCACTGGAGAAGGAGCTCTCGATGAACTTTGCGGTGGCGGGGCGTGCTCGTGACACGCTCGGGACTGCATTCAGCATGCAGATCATCCGGTGCCGGGACGGGGCACCCGTTGTCACGAAGGAATTCCGGACGACGTCGGCGTCGAGCGCGATCGACGACGCGGTGATGTTCATCCTGAAGGGGAGGGTGCCCGTCTACACGGCCTCGCGCTCGGTGGAGGTGAAGCTCCCCTAGTAGGAACGGTATCTGTCGAACGTTTCGATCATCGCCATGAGATTGGCGATCGGGACCCCCCCCTGCACGTTGTGGATGGCGTTGAAGACGAATCCTCCCCCCGGCCCGAATGTCTCGATACGGGTCCTCACTTCTTCCCTCACCTGCTCCGGCGTCCCGAACGGGAGTGTCTGCTGCGTATCCACCCCGCCCCCCCAGAACGTCAGCTCGCTGCCGAATTCCGCTTTCAGTCTCACGGGATCCATCTCCGCCGCAGAGCACTGGACCGGGTTGAGGATATCGAACCCGCTCTCGATAAAATCAGGGATCAACCCGTACACGGAGCCGCACGAGTGAATGAAGGATTTCCACCCCGTGTGACGGTGGATCCAGTCATTGACCTCCCGGTGGAACGGCTGGTAGAGGTCCCTGTATGATTTTTGTGAAATGAACGGTCCACACTGCGTGCCGAAATCGGTCCCTGTCGTGAACGCCGCCGCCACCCTGTCACCGACAGCCTCGTAGAGCTTCGCAAGATTCTCGAGCGCAATTGCACACTGCTTTTCAAACACGCTCCGCACAAACTCCTTCCTTGAGACCGTGCTGACGTACCACTCCTCGATGTCCCGAATGCCGCGGGGGTTCCTGAGCCACATCGCCGGGACGAGCGCGATATCCCCGAAGGCCGTCCCTCCGAACGAGGCAAGGAGGGCCTTGTCGGTCTGCGTGTAGAGCCTCCCGGCTTCCGTTCTGAAGTGCTCGAGGTCCTCGCCGGCAAGTGGCGTGAATTCCTCGAGGTTGTCCTCCACGCGCAGCGTGTCCTCATTGAGAGGCCCCTGCCTGACGAGCGCGTCGACGTAGTACCCCCCTTTCGGCATCCTCCCGCTCGGCGCGAGGCTCTTGTCCCCCTCCGGATAGAGGAGGATGTCGCCGTTCGGTTCCGGCTGCGTGTTAAAACCCTCCGGCACAAGGACCGGGGTCCCGTCAAAGAGCCGCCACTGTTTCCAGTGCGCATTCTCAAACCCGAACATCGTCTTTCTCCCCCAGAGGCACACAACGTCGATACCGATCGCATCCATGAGATCGGCCGATATCTCCCCCAGCATCTGGTACGGTTCCACGACACGGACCGGCGTGCCGGGGGGATCGAGGCCGAGCGCCTGTCGCAGCGCATAGAGGGTGCTTGCCTGCATCCCCGTGACGGCGGACCCGCCGATGTCGAACGGGATCCTGTCCGGCTCCCTGTGGTTGAGCGCGGTGTTGACCCTTTCACGCGACGTCATGACAATGCCCCTTCAAAATGCCGGAACGCGCAGGAACGCGTCCGGCGGACGCTAACGGAAGACATAATAGAGAGTGACGAACACCACGACCACAAGGGCGGAGAGGACACGGTAATCCCGCAGGCCCGTCGCACCGGCAACGCCGGCGAGCGGTTCGCGCCAGCTTTCCCAGACGAGCTCCCGCGCTTCTTCTTTCAGCGCCTCCGGGTACGCAAAGGACGCAGCAACCATCAGGGCGCTGCAGAGGACAAGGAGGTAGAAGGCCGTCATCATGAAATTGCCCGCGTACCAGCCGTTCCAGTCGAGCAAGAACATGACAAGCCCCGCCAACGCTCCGAACACGAGCGTCACGTATGCCGCCTTCCCTGAGGCGCGCTTCCAGAACACCCCGAACAGGAATACCGTCGTGATCGGGGGGGCGACATACGAGATCAGCTTGTTGAGCCCCTCGATAATCGTCCCGTAGTGGCCGAATATCGGCGAAAGGACGATTGCCAGGAGCGTGGCGACAACCGTGGTGATCTTCCCCACCCTGACGAGCTCGTGGTCCCCCGTCGCGGGGCGCCATCGCTTGACGATGTCGTACGAGAAGAGCGTGGCGGTCGAGTTCAGGGCGGCGGAACACGTCTGCATTGCCGCTGCGAGCATCGCCGCGGCGATTAGCCCCTTGAGGCCGGTCGGGAGGAGGTGCAGGATCATGAATGTGTACGTATCCGCGGCCGCCCGGGGGCCCGTCCCGAGCGATCCGGTCTGAACGAGCGCGACACAGATAACGCCCGGGAGGACAAAGAAAAAGACGGGAAGGATCTTCAGGAACGCACAGAAGAGCGGACCGAGCCGTGCCTGTTTTTCATCGCGCGCTGCGAGCACGCGCTGGACGATCGTCTGGTCGCAGCACCAGTACCAGATGCCGAGCACCGGATACCCGAGAAATATCGAGTACCACGGAAGGCCCGATGCGTCACCGGGCGCGCGGAGCATGCTGAGGAAATTCCCCGTCCCCCCTGTCACGCCCGAACCGGGGAGACCCGCCATCGGATGGGGATGCGTTGCCAGGGCCGTCACGAGCGCGTCCCAGCCCCCGATCCTGACATAGCCGACAACCGTGATGGCCACTGCACCCACGAGGAGAAGAACGGTCTGGGCGCTCTCCGTCAGGACGACCGCAAGGAGTCCCCCGATCATGGTATAGATCCCGGTCAGGAGGCCGAGAATGATGATGAAGAACATGAGCGCGTCCACCCCCATGATCGTGGCCGCGGGGGCGATCCCGAGCACCCCCCTGAGAACCCATGCTGCCGTGTAGAGCGCCACGCCGATGTGAATGACGATCGCCGAGACGATCGATATGACGGCAAGCCAGTCACGGCACTTCCTGTTGTAGCGGCGTTCAAGGTAGTCGGGGAGTGTCGCCACGCGCGACCGGAGGTACAGGGGGGCGAAGAACAGCGAGAGGAGGACCAGTGTGAATCCGGCCATCCATTCGAAATTGCCGTAGATCAGCCCGTACTTGTAGGCGGATTCCGCCAGGCTCACCAGGTGGACCGTCGAGATGTTTGCGGCGAACATCGCCAGCCCGATCACGGGCCATGCGAGCGAATTACCGGCCAGGAAGTAGTGGCTCCCCTCGCCCCCCCGCCGGCGACGCGACCCCGCCCAGAACCCCAGCGTGACGATGCCGAGCAGGTACGCGGCAATAATGAGTATGTCGATCCGGGAAAGTGTCACGGGAGGTCACGGGAGTTTGAATATGCGGTCCATGAGTTTCCATTTCTCGCTCGAAGCGGCACCCGGCAGCGACTGCTGGAATTTGGCCACGAAGGCCTCCCATTCCTTCTGGCGGGGGAGCGTGGAAAGTTTCGCCATGTCCCGGGTGAAATCGAAATCGGGGCGCGTTTCCATGATCATGAAGAGCCTGGTCCCCAGGAGGTAGATCTGCATGTCCACGATCCCGACTTCGCGAATCCCTTTCGGGATCTCGGGCCATATATGCTCGTTCATATGCCAGTACTTGTATTCCCTCACGAGGGCCGAGTCGTTTTTCAGGTCGAGCGTGAGGCAATACCGCTTTGTCTCCTGGCCGGATGCTACCTGGCTCCCGGTGAGCGTCAGGAACGCGCCGAAGATCGGGAGAAACCAGAAACAGTTCAGGGGTTTCATAAAATGTCCTTTTCGGTGAATGGTGAATTACGGCCGTCTGATCTTTATGCCCATTGTCCCGGGGACCCTCTCCCCGGCCACAAGGATGAGATATCCGCCGCCCCCCGCACCGGAGAGTTTCCACCCGGCGGCGGTGTGGCGGTATTTTTCGATGACGCTCCGGAGCGATGCGTCGGCCATGTGAGGGAACATGGCCACCTGCGCCTCGAACGACTCCGTGAAGGCGGCCCCGAAGCCCCGGAGGTCTTTCGCCAGCATGGCCCTCCAGCATTCGTCAGCCGCCCGGGCGAGCCGCTGCGCCTTGGGTGCAGTGATATCTGTGTCGGAGAGGGCGACATAGTTCCCGTCCCGCGGCCCGAGCGTCACGAGCGAGAGGTGATCCTCGATGAACGCAAGGACGTCTTCGTTGTAGCAGGATTCGATCGAAGCCGGCCAGTACGCGCCGCTATAATTGAGCCTGTTCAGACCGGGAAGGACGATCCCTATCGCATCCTGGGATCCGGAAATCACCTCCGTGCCGGGCGGGTTGTCATACGTGAAGAGCACGCGAGCAAGCTGCTCCCTGTCTCCCCAGGGGATCTCGGTCTTCCAGAGCTCAACGGCTTTGCGCCGGGTGCTCGAGGCCATCCCGCTCCTGTCATTGAACTCGACCGTCGGTTCCAGGGAGATCGTCAGCACCGGACCAGGGGAGAATTTCGACACAAACGGCTGGTCAAGCCACCCGCCGGCAAGGTCGATCCTGTACGGGATGTTGCATTCCGCGCGGAGCGTTGTTGTCGATCTGACGGGGAGCGACCCGTGAGGGATCCTCCGGCTTATGACATACTCGATCCGGCGGCTCCGGCAGAGCGCCTCCTTCTCGGGGCTGTTCCCGTCTTCATTGACAAAGAGGACGTCGGGACGCTCGGCATCGAGCTCAGCGATGAAATCGAGAATTCCCCAGCCGCTGTTCACGACGCACCTGCTCACGCAGGAAAGTGACTCTAACAGGTACTGGCGTTCCTGCTGCGTATAGACCGGATAGCGGCCCTTCAGGTTTTTAACGTTTTCATCCGATCCGATCCCCACGACGAGGCTGCCGTACCGCGCGGCTTCGGTGAGAAATGCGACGTGGCCGCTGTGGAGAAGATCGAAACAGCCCGTGACAAAGACTTTCTTCGGTGCAGGGACGGGTGCTACCATTGTGGCTGAGACGTTTGCGGAGTGGAATGAGAACAGGACGGCCAGGAATGCCGGCATCCGGACGCGGCTGCTGATATCATAGTGAAGTGACAGACAAATAACAAGAAGGGAATCTCCGCGCCCGCGGCGGTGTTCCACTGGAGAAGATCTGACCGCGGCTTGCATTCATTCCGGAGGTTCCACACTGGCAAAGAAGGACGCCCCCTCCCCGCCCACGTGGCGGGAACGAATTCATGCATTCCAGTACGTTCCGCCGTTCCTCCGCCTTGTGTGGGAGACGCACAGGGGATACACTGTATCCATTGTGGTGCTGCGGTTCCTCCGCTCGTTCGTCCCCGTCGGGACGCTCTGGGTCGGCAAGCTCATCATCGACACCGTCCTGGCGATACGTGCCGGGACGGCGCTCACCGGGCAGCTCTGGGAGCTCGTCGCACTCGAAATCGCGCTCGTCGTGGCAGGCGAGGTTCTCGCGCGCGGATCAGCGCTCTCCGAAAGCCTCCTCGGGGATCTCTTCTCCAACGTCACGAGCGTTCGCCTCATGGAGCACGCCGCGACACTGGACCTGTACCAGTTTGAAGACCCTGCGTTCTATGACCAGCTCGAGCGGGCGCGGAGGCAGACGACGAGCCGCATAGGGCTCCTTGCGCAGCTCCTGGCGATGGGCCAGGACTTCCTGACGCTCGCATCACTGGGCATCGCGCTCTTCGTGTACAGCCCGTGGCTGCTGATCCTCCTGGCGGTCGCCGTGGTGCCGGGTTTCCTCGGCGAGACGCATTTTGCCGGGCTTGAATACTCTCTCCTCTTCAGGTATACCCCCGAGAGACGGAGGCTCGATTACCTCAGGTACGTCGGTGCGAGCGACGAGACGGCGAAAGAGGTCCAGCTCTTCGGGCTCGCTCCCTGGCTGATCGAACGCTTCAAGGTCATCTCGCAGAACTTTTACGAAGACAACCGGCGGCTTTCGATCAGGAAAGGGATCGTCAGCACGGGGCTCTCGCTCATCGGGACGGCGGGCTATTACGGGGCATACGTCGTGGTGCTCCTTCGCACAATTGCCGGCGCGCTTTCCATCGGTTCGCTTACGTTCCTGGCCGGATCATTCGCCCGGAGCAGGGACCTGATCCAGAGGCTGCTGTTCGGGGCGAGCGCGATTTACGAACAGTGCCTTTACCTGAAGGACCTTTTCGGATTCTTCGCCATGACACCCTCGATCCACTCCCGCGCGGGGGCTCCCTCCGTTCCGGAGCCGATCAGGGAAGGCTTCGCGTTCGAGGACGTCGGATTCCGCTACCCGGGGAGCGAGCGCTGGGCGGTGCGCCACGTCAGCTTCCGCGTCGCGCCCGGGGAGCGCATCGCGCTGGTGGGGGAAAACGGAGCCGGAAAAACCACGATCACGAAACTCATCTCCCGGCTCTACGATCCCACGGAAGGCCGGATTCTCCTTGACGGCGTCGATATCCGCGAGATTGACCTCCATTCGCTCAGGCGCGCTATCGGTGTCATCTTCCAGGATTTTGTCGAATACGACCTCCGGTTTGAGGAAAATATCGGCGTGGGCGAGATCGAACTGGTCCGGGAGTATCTCGATGCACGCCAGGACGACACACCCGGGGCCGGCGGAGACCGCACGGGAAACGGGAAGGTCCCCGCACCGATCGTCGGTGCCGCGGAGAAATCGCTTGCCTCCTCCCTGCTCGGGAGGCTCGACGGCGGGTACGGGCAGATGCTCGGGCGCAGGTTCGAGAAAGGGGTGGACCTCTCGGGGGGGGAGTGGCAGAAAGTGGCGCTGGCCCGTGCCTACATGCGTGAGGCACAGCTTCTCATACTCGATGAGCCCACCGCATCGCTTGACGCAAGGGCGGAATATGAAGTGTTCACGCGTTTTTCAGGGCTCGTCGAAGGGCGGATGGCCATCATCATCTCCCACAGGTTTTCGACCGTACGGATGGCCGGCCGGATTATCGTCCTGAATCAGGGAGAGGTCGTCGAGCAGGGTACTCATGACGAGCTTCTCAAGGGAGAAGGGCTGTACGCAGAACTCTTCACGCTGCAGGCCCGGGGATACCGCTGAGCCGTGTTCGAACGGTCTCTGGCGATTGCCGGACCGCAGCACATTCACATGATCACAGCAAAGGAGGAGGCCTGGCTATGAAACGTACCGCATCCGCGCAGTGGACGGGGGATCTTAAGCAGGGAAAGGGGACGATCACAGCGTCGAGCGGGGTGCTCGCAAACGTACCCTACTCGTTCGCAACCCGTTTTGAGAATACTCCCGGGACAAATCCCGAGGAGTTGATCGCGGCGGCGCATGCCGGCTGCTTCACCATGGCTCTTTCCGGGGCCCTCGGGCGGTCGGGGTTCACACCGCAGAAGCTTGCGACGAGCGCCACAGTCACCGTCGAGCAGGTCGAGGGAAACTGGACGATCACCACCGTCCACCTTGACCTGACGGCAAGCGTCCCGGGGATCGCAAGGGACAAATTCGCGGCCATCGCCCTCGATGCGAAGGCGAACTGTCCGGTCTCCCGGGTCCTCAAGGCGAACATCACGCTCGACGCGAAGCTCGAGTAACGCTGCGCGGGTGCGCGCTAGCCGACTTTCTTGAAATCGATGTACCCGCGGTCGACATCGGTATGTTCGAGCTGGACCCGGAGCGTGTGACCGACGTCCGCATGCTCGTAGCCGCTTACGAGCCTCCCCTCCACGGGCGGCTGCAATATGCGTACCCACGTCCCTTTCGCCGATGCTCCCGTGACTACCGCATCGAATTGCTCGCCTGTGCGCGACTGGAGGAGGAGGGCGGCGGCGGATTTTTCGACCTGTCGCTCGACTTTCTTGGCGGCGTCCTCCTCCTCCGTGCAGTGCACGGCAAGGGCTTCGAGCTCATCGTCCCCGTACGCAGGGCCGCCGACGCCAAGGGCCGATTTCACAAGCCGCTGCGTGATGAGATCGGGAAACCTCCTGTTGGGGGCCGTGGAATGGGTGTAGTCCTTGACCGCCAGCCCGAAGTGACCGGGTGCCATCGCGCCGGGACGCTCAACAACGTACTCACCGGGCCCGAGGAGCTTGATGATGCTCAGCGAGAGGTCGGGAAACCGGAGCGGATCGGCCGCCAGTGCCGAGACGAGGAACTGTTCCAGGGCCTTTGCATCAGGCTGGGGCGGCAGGTTCGTCCCCTTCTCAGAGGCTATCTCGACGATCCTCTCCCACCGCTTCGGCGTGCGGACGATCC
>DATJPH010000681.1:0-2913 GCA_035506475.1 Bacteroidota bacterium
GTCGGGTTCGGGAACCGGTCGGGCTCCTTGCAATAGCCGATCTTCCGGAAGTCATATTCAAGGAGCTTCGTGAGCTCGACCAGGTTCTCCTGGCAGATGAGTTCCCCCTGGTTGGACTGGAGGTCCTCCTTGTTCGATACGTTCGCGGTGATCGTGATCAGGAAGAGCCACCCGAAGATGACCGATGATCCTATCAGGTCGATGATTGTCTGGAATCCCATTGTCGCGCGTCCTTCGCCTGGTTATCGGAAAAACCAGTAACTGTAGATCGTTGAGTACCTGAGCGTATCGTTCATGTAGGGGCTCGAGACATAGACCGTGATCCGCTTGCTGAACGTCCGCGCGTTCATGGGAGAGGTCACCACGTCATTCCCCACGATCGTCACGTAGTCGACAGACGACCAGACGCGGAAATCCGCCGAGCGAAAGAATACCGTGTCGGCCTTCACCCACTTGTGGAACCCGTTGTAGTCGTCGAAATCGTCGAACGTGTTCTCGAGCGAATCGACCTCGCCCGTCTCCCGCCCGAGGTTCGTGGTGAGGTACGTTTCGTCGGGGATCGGGGCATTGACCGAGTTTTCGTCGAACGCCAGCCCGGTCGCCCGTTCGAGCGTCGATGTCGCCAGCGAGGCGGCCATGATCCGGTACTGCGACATCTGGACGGCGGTGTTGCTGTCGGTGTTGTTCGTGTTCACGGTGAGCATGACCGTGGCGAGCATTCCCATCGCCAGCACCGTCAACATTGTCTGTCCTAGTCCCATTGTCTCCCTCGTGCAGTCGGTGTTTCGAGCTTCTTCGACTATGTCCCGCCGATGCCTCTGTCCGTCGGAACCTGTTTCTTCACTGTCATTTAGAGCAATATCTATACCACCCTGGGTACGTGTGTCCATGGTCACACGATTGGTCAAATTGACAGATTTAAGCTCAAACAGATATCTCGCAGAGAAAATCGTCTGGCAATATTAACCTGTAAGTATTACACACAACGGTCACTTATGCCATGCCCCAACTTTTGTCATAAATTCGCGTATAACAATCAGATGGCGTCACGGGGGAAGACACATTCCGGGTGAAGGAGCGAGGCTTGGCATGAGACGCGTACCTGAGGTAGATGAGGTTGTGCAGAGGATCGTCAAGAAGATGAAGCCGTGGGGGATCACGCTCTCATATCTGGCGGGGAGCCTCGGCGTGTCCAGGCAGTACGCCTGGCAGATCATTCACTACAAGACAGTGCTCTCGCGCGCCAAGGCGCTCGAGATCGAGAAGGCGGTCGACCGGATCATCCAGGAGCGGGCGCACGTCCGCACGTTCGGGGACAGGCTGCGCGCGGCGAGAATATCCGCCGGGTACACGCTCAAAGAGGTCGGCTCGATGATCGGCTACACCTGGGTGGGGGTCGAGCGGTGGGAGAAGAACCAGTGTGTTCCGAAACCCGGCGTCCTCTGGCACCTGTGCAACCTCTACTGCGTCGGGGAAGAGTGGTTCAAGGAGTGTTTCCCCCCCGAGGGGACCGCACTTAAGGGGGGGTTCCGGTACGAGCACAGCATGGGGATCAGGGGCGAGCTTGCCGCGATGTATATCGCCCCGTCAGGAGGCGGCGCCGCCCGGCGCGCACTGAACCATACCCCCCTGGATTCCGTCAGTTTCCCCGTTCCCCAGCGCCGCCAGTCAAAACAGGTACCCTCTTCGTAATCCACTCCGTCACCAGATCCAGAAACCCGGGGACGAACACCTTCTCCAGGCCGGCGTATTCCGACGGCAGGCCTGTCACCGCCCTTATGAACAGGTGATTGGCCTTCGGCACTATCTCGACCTTCCAGTCCTTCGTCCTGCTCCGCGCAAGTGCGGCCTCCATCGGGGCACGGTTCAGGCTGACGGGGACCTGCATGTCGAGCTCGCCGAAGAGGGCCAGGACCGGGGAGGAGACCTTCTCGAGCGCCGGGACCGGATCGCAATCAATGAAGTATTTCAGCCACGGAACCCTGACACCGCCCATCATCGCCGCCCCCCTCGCATTGACGAAGGAGGCTGAATCCGTAATCGCCTTCTTTCTCTCCGCCGGCATCGCACTGTAGCCGGAGGCGGCTTCCTTCTTGAACATCAGCGCGAGGCCGTCCCACCCCGTGTCCGCCCGGACGCACGCGAAAACCCGGTGCTGTTCGCTGAGCGCTTTCCGGATTTCTTCCTCTCCCGCTTTTGCGCCGCGCATCTGCGTCTCAATCTGGAAACAGACAAGCCTCTCGCCGGTCACCGCGGGACCCGCCATCAGGACGATGAACGCGATATCACGGGACAGGCCTGCAACGATCGGAGCAATGAGCCCCCCTTCGCTGTGTCCAAGGAGTCCGATCGCCTCAGGGTTGATATCCGGCCTGGCCCGGAGGAATTTCACCCCCGCGAGGACGTCCTGCGCGTGATCGGCCGTCGTCGAAAGGGATTTGTTCCCCCCGGATGACCCTATTCCCCGATCGTCCCACCGGAGCACCGCGATCCCGTGACGGGTGAGATGGTCCGCGATGATCCGGAACGGCCTGAACCCCAGGAGCTCTTCGTCCCTGTTGTGCGCGCCGCTCCCCGTGATCAGTATGACGGCGGGGTGCTTTCCTCCTCCCGGGGGGACGGTGAGCGTCCCGGCGACATTGAATTCTCCGGATTTGAACGCGATCTCTTCCTCCCTGTACGGGGGAGGAACCGCCGCCTCCGGAGGAGCCGTACGGACGTCCTTCCCCCGTTCCAGGCGGAACGTCCCTGCAAAGCCCGCCTGCGTAAAATCCCCGTTCACACTGTCTTTCGCGATCCGCCCGTCGAAGACCGCGAGCCCGGGACCCGCCGGAAGTTCGAAATGCGTCTTCGGCGGCCGCCAGGAGACGTTCCGGAGCGGGAGGCCGATCGCCATCTGCTGCGGGATGTCGA
>DATJPH010000682.1:0-15943 GCA_035506475.1 Bacteroidota bacterium
AGATCGACGGATACGCGGGGTTCGCGCGGAGCGCGGTCACCGAGATGCACCGCCAGGTCGGCGGCGCCCTGCTCACCGGCGACGACGGCCTTGTGAAGCGCGGACTCATCATCCGTCACCTTGTCCTGCCGAACGATATCGCGGCCAGCAGGGAGACACTCACATGGATCCGCGACACGCTGGGACCGGACACGACGCTGAGCGTGATGGCACAGTACTTCCCGACGCACCGGGCCCTGACGATGCCGCTCCTCGACCGGAAGCTCCGGGAGAGCGAATACCACAAAGTACTGGCTATCCTGGAAGATCTCGGCATGGAGAACGGATGGGCGCAGGATTTCGAAGCGTCGGACTACTACCGGCCGGAGTTTGAAGACAGGGACCGGCCGTTCAAAGGCGGGGCCGACAATGCCGCGGGCACCCTGGGAGTGGAACAATCGGAGGAAGGAAGCCGGTGACCAACGAGGAACGCCGAAAGAATATCGAGAGGATCCGCGCCCTGCCGTCCCTCCTTGAGGAGGCACTCAAGGGGTTGAACGACAGGCAGCTTGACACGCCGTACAGGGAGGGGGGGTGGACGGTGCGGCAGGTTGTCCACCATCTTGCCGATGCTCATCTGAACGCGTTTATCCGGATGAAACTGATACTCACGGAGGAAAGGCCGGCCATCAAGCCGTACAAACAGGACGCCTGGGCTGCGATGGCCGACAGCGTGGAGATGCCGGTCGGGGTCTCGCTGGAGATCCTCCGCGGGTTGCACGACCGGTGGAGCATGCTTCTGGACCGGGTACCGGAAGAGGGATGGACAAGGAGTGCCGTTCACCCGGAGCGGGGGGAAGTCACGCTGGAAGGCCAGCTCAACGTCTACGCGGGTCACGGTGAGAAACACGTCGAACATATAGCACAACTGCGCCGCGCGAAAGGGTGGTAACGCCTCCCTCGCCGGGGCCGCACGCGTATTCTGCTCGTCCACTTCTCAACATTTATGCAGGGGGAAACGATGCTCAAGCAAAGTGCGGTGATCGTCGCGGTTCTCGTGGGGGTGTCCATGTGCACGGCTCAGAGCACTCTGGCGCTGCCGCCCGCCCCCGTCCGTAATCACTCGATAAGCATCCAGGGGGGCTGGTCATGGCCCCTCTCGCACGACGGGCTGACGTCGTACTGGGGCCCGGGCCCCGCGGCATCGGTCGAGTTCCTGACAGCCGTGAACCGCCTGGTTTCCCTCGGTTTCGATTTCGAGGGATCCGCCTTCTGGTTCCGCGGCCCCGCATTCGCCGGCGCTTATCCGAAACTCCCGTTCAGGAACCCCCCCGTCGCCCAGATTGTCGCCGGGGTGGTCGGCAGGCTCACGATCGCGCCCGGCAAGAGGCTCACCCCCTACGTCGGGGCGCTCATAGGGATCTCCCACGTGACGGGGGCGGAGTACCGCGTGCCGACCGATTCCGGGCGCGTGACGTACTATTATATCCCTTTTCAGACGAGGCTGGCGGGCGCACTCTACGGCGGCCTGGAATACAGGATAAGCCGTTCGCTGGCGTTCGATGCGGAAGCGAGGGCCCTGTACGTCAATGACGATCCCGATGTCGGCCTGACCGCGGTGGTCCGCGGGGGCTTCAGGTTTCTCTTCTGAACAGCGACGACAACCAACGACATGGAACACGAACATCTCCTCTCGATATTCAGGGATTCCGGTGCGCTTCTTGAAGGTCATTTCCAGCTGACGTCAGGACTTCACAGCAACCGCTATTTTCAATGCGCGCGGGTGCTGCAATTTCCCCACTATACCGAGCTCCTGTGCAGTGAGCTCGCCCACCAGTTCCGCCCGGCGGGGATCGACGTCGTAATCGCTCCCGCGCTGGGGGGGATCGTCGTGGGGCAGGAGGTGGGCCGCCAGCTCAGGGCGCGTACACTGTTTGCAGAGCGGAAAGAAGGGGTCATGCAGCTGCGCCGGGGTTTCGATATTGCCCCCGGGGAAAAAGTCCTCGTGTGCGAGGATGTCGTGACCACCGGCGGTTCGGTCTCGGAGGTCATCTCGCTTGTCCGCAGCCGCGGAGGGAACGTCGCGGGCGTGGCATTCATCGTCGACAGGAGCGGCGGGAAGGTGAAGTTTCCGCTGGACCCGGGCGGCCTCCAGTGTTCCCTGATGGCGATGGACGTCGTCGCGTATCCTCCCTCGGAGTGCCCTCTCTGCGCACAGGGTCTCCCCGTCGTCAAGCCGGGAAGCAGGGGGAACGCATGACGTTGCGGGAGGGGAACGCGACGGGGGAATTGAAGCTTCTTTCCCGCGAAGTCCTCTACACCGGCAGGGTGATCGATCTTCTTGTCGACAGGGTGGAATATCCGTCGGGGAGGCCGGGCATCAGGGAAATTGCACGCCACCCCGGCGGCGCCGTCACCGTTCCGCTGCTCGACGACGGCCGCGTCATCCTCGTCACACAGCTCCGGTACCCGGTCGGCATGCGTGTCACGGAGCTCCCGGCGGGGAAGCTCTCGCCGGGTGAACCGCCTCTCTCCGCGGCTGCCAGGGAGCTTGCCGAGGAGACGGGCTACGCCGCTTCGTCGTTCGAGCACCTGGCGACCGTCTATACGACTCCCGGTTTCTGCGACGAAGAACTCCACATCTACCTGGCGCGCGGCCTTGCGCCGCTCCCGGGCGGTGCCCGGAGGGAAGAAGGGGAGCTGAACATGACGCTGGAACTGATCCCCTTCAGCGATGCGGTCGCCCGCGCATCCGGCGGAGGGTTTGCCGATGCCAAGACGATCATCGGCCTCCTCCTTGCCGAGAAGAGGCTCGGGGGGAACACACGGTAAGCGATGGCGTACGACAACATTATCGTCGACTTTGACGGCACGATAAGCGATTCAAAAAGGGATATTGCGGGGGCCCAGCTCTGGGTCCTCGAGCAGCTGGGCGCGCGCGGGCACCGCGAAGAAGATCTCTACCCGTTCATCGGACTGCCGCTCGAAGAGACGTTCAGGCACCTCCTCCCTCCCTCAATGCACGGCCGGATCGGAGAAGCGTCGACGCTCTACTCGGAGTACTACCCCTCCCGCTCCCTGCTGACGACGAAGCTCTTTCCGGGGGTCCGCCGGACGCTCGAGAGCCTCCGCGGGGCCGGGAAGCGCATCGCCGTCGCCTCGACGAAACGGGGCGCGGGCATACGAAGGGCAACCGACCACTTCGGGATCACACCCCTGTTCGACAGGCTGCAGGGGAGCGACGGGATCCCGTTCAAGCCTGACCCCGCCATACTCCGGCTGATCATACAGGAGGAACGCTGGAATCCCCGCTCGACGATCATGGTCGGCGATACGGCAATGGACGTGATGGCCGGGAAGAACGCGGGGATCGCGACCTGCGGAGTGACGTACGGCGCGATGAGCCAGGAGCAGCTTCAGGCCGCCGCGCCGGATTACATAATCAACGATTTTCCCGCTCTCCTTCCCCTCGTCTGCTGAATGTCCATGAACACTGGAGAACTCATCCGGAAGAAGCGGGACGGCGGGTCGCTGACGCGCCCGGAAATCGAATCGCTCATCGGCGGGTACGTCTCCGGCGGCGTGCCCGACTACCAGATGTCCGCGTTCCTGATGGCGGTCTATTACAGGGGGATGACGAGCGAGGAGACCGCCTCCTTCACCGATGTCATGCTCCGATCCGGGATCGTCGTCGACCTTTCGTCGATCCCCGGAAGGAAAGTCGACAAGCATTCGACGGGGGGTGTGGGAGACAAGGTCTCGCTTATCCTGGCGCCCATGGTGGCGGCCTGCGGCGTGGCCGTCCCTATGATATCGGGCCGGGGCCTGGGCCACACCGGGGGGACGCTCGACAAGCTCGAATCGATCCCGGGGTTCCGGACCTCGCTGACGGTCGACGAGTATGTGGCCGTCATCAGGGAAACCGGACTTGTCCTGAGCGGGCAGACGGCCGAGATTGCCCCGGCGGACCGGAGGATGTACGCCCTCCGCGACGTGACAGCGACGGTGGAATCCGTTCCGCTCATTGCCGGCAGCATCATGAGCAAGAAACTCGCCGAGGGGATCGATGCGCTCGTCCTTGATGTCAAAACCGGGAACGGGGCGTTCATGAAGTCGTACAAAGAGTCCGTCGCCCTCGCCACCGCTCTTGTGGGGATCGGTCAGGGCTGCGGGAAGGAGACGGTGGCGTTCATCACGGGGATGGACGAGCCGCTGGGGATGATGATCGGGAACTGGCTCGAGGTCCTCGAATCGGTCGAGTGCCTCAAGGGGAAGAACGTCCCGGATCTCATGGAGCTCACCTATGTTCTCGGCGGGGCGATGGTCCATCTCGGCGGCAGGGCCGGGAACATCGCCGAAGGGATGAGCCTGTGCCGGTCGGCCATCTGGTCGGGGAAAGCGTACGAAAAGTTCATGCAGATCGTGGAGCGCCAGGGGGGGGATGCGTCGTATCTGCGGGAGCCTGCCCGTTACCCGTCGTCGAAATTTTCGGTCGAAGTCCCGGCGTCTTCTTCGGGTTATATCACCGGGTTCGCATCACGCCGCATCGGCGTGCTGGCACTTGAGCTCGGTGCCGGGAGGCGAAGGGTGGAGGACCAGGTCGATCCGAAGGCGGGGATCATACTCACCCGGAAAACCGGGGACAGGGTAGAGAAAGGGGACGTGATCGCCGTCCTGCGCACCGACCGCGGGGATGCCGCCGGAGAGGCGGCCCGCGAATTTTCCGCATGTGTCACGATCGGGGAGTCTCCCGTGCAGAGGCAGGATTGCATCAGGGCGCTCATCGACGCGCGCGGTGTCCACCCCTGGAAAACGCCCGTTCAATATTGACAATTTATGGAAAAATAGTATATTTTGAGTCACTTTTTTGACTCCTGAGGAGAGTAATTTCCGATGCCGGTTGTCACATTCTACAACGAACACCGATCAATCGATGCGGAAGCCGGTGCGAATCTGCGGCGGCTGATGAAGAAGGTCGGCGTGTCCCCCTACCGCGGGCTTGACGCCCTTCTGAATTGCAGGGGACACAATTTCTGCGGCACGTGCGCGGTGGAGGTCGTCGATGGGAAGGGGGCGCCGCCCAGGACGCGCGAAGAGGAGGGAACGCTTGGGGGGAACCTTGCAGTGGCCCGGCGCGTGGAGAAGAACATCCGCCTGGCCTGTCAGACCTCCGTCACGGGCGACATGGTCGTCAGGACGCATCCGTCCCGCCCGGTCGACGTGCAGGAGACGAAGCAGAGGTTTGCGATGGTGGGAATCGTCGCCGTATTCACGCTGGCGTTCCTGGGGATGTTCGGCGTTCTCTTTTTCGACATGATCAAGAGGTTCTGACGTGCACCGGCGAGCCCTCGCGCTACCTGCCGAGGACGCGCACCATGGCTCCGTGGATGACGCCGTTCGAAGCGACGATCTTTCTTCCGTAAATGCTCAGGGGCGCCCCGCTGAAATCGCTCACCGTCCCCCCCGCCTCCGTCACAAGGAGAATCCCCGCGGCCATGTCCCAGGGGTGCAGGTTCACCTCCCAGAATCCGTCAAGCCGTCCCGCAGCCACGTAGCAGAGGTCGAGCGCCGCGGACCCGAACCTGCGGATCCCGCGGGCTTCCATGAGGAAATCCACGAAATGCTCGACGGCGTGGTCCGGGTTCTTGGCGATGTCGTACGGGAACCCGGTCATGAGGACGCTGTCGATGAGTCTCCCCGTCGTTGATACCTTCATCCGCCTCCCGTTCATGTACGCTCCCTTTCCTTTCTCCGCGGTGTACAGGACGTCCTGGTTCGGATCGTACACGACCCCCGCGATGATCTCCCCCCTGTATTCGATGCCGATCGTGACGCAGAAGACGGGGAGCCCGTGCAGGAAATTCGTCGTGCCGTCAAGGGGATCGATGATCCATTTGTATTCTGCGTCGGTGGGGCTTGCCCCGCTCTCCTCGGCGAGTATCCCGTGCGCGGGATAATGCCGCCTGATGATGCTGATGATCCGCTCTTCGGATCCCCTGTCGATCTCGGAAACGAGGTTCCGCTCTTCCCCCTCCTTGGTTTCAACCGACCTGACGCGTCCGACGCTGTACCTGAGGAACTGTCCCGCCTCGCGTGCTGCTTCGATGGCCACGTTGATCATCGTCGTTCTTCATGCTCCCGTATGATGGCGTATGATAACAAAATGCCCGCCGGAATTCCACGGTTTTGTTTCTTCCCCGTGATTTCAGTAGGTTATGCGCGATGCCACACTAGCGGAGTGCTCATGAGACTTTCCCGAATTCTATTCGCGTGTCTTCTTCTGGCGGGCTGTTCCGGAAGCGAACGGCAGCCGTCGGGCCGCGCACCTGTACGCCTCGACGATCTCGGTATTCGTGTGCCGGGGGGGAGCCGTGCGTACATGCAGTCTGACAGCAGGGGTGCGTTCCTCACGGGCGTTGTGGGGGGGAGCGGCGACGGGGAGCGCTGGACACTCGCCGGGGCCGACATCGTCAGGGGCCTGCGCATTGAGTGTGCCGGGAGCACACTGGTACCCGCGGACCTCGATTCATCGATGATACTCCCCTTCGAAACGGTGAGGTATTACCGTGGAGGGTACTCCGTGGCGATCTCCGGACTCGACCCCTTCGGGGGGACGGATGAGCACGGGTTCGTCGTCCGCGTCGTTCTTCCTCATCCCGCACGGGTCGTCCTCCACCTCTCCGCTGCAGGGGGATCTCCCCTCCCTGTGCAGGGACAAACCTGGACAATGCAGCTCGCGGGAGGGGGGAAGCTCTGTCTCGCCGCGGGGGATGCCGGCAGGGCGGTAGAGGACGGTGTGGCCCTTGAGGGGGCCGCAAAGGCGGCATTTCTTGTCTGCGCGCTCCCCTCCGGCGCCGATGAGCCGGCGGTGGTGCGGGCCCTCTACCCCCGGGTGGATTCCCTTCTCTCGGCCCGGCGCGCCCGCATGCAGGGGATCCTCAACGCAGCGTATTTCAGGACGTCCGACGACACGCTTGATAAAGCGGTGCGCTGGATGATGCTCGCGCTCGACGGGCTTGTCGTGGAGGGGCGCGACACATTTGCGGTGGACGGGGTCCCGTGGGACGGATCGATCGACGTGCGTGACAATGCCCAGTCCATTGCGGGGCTGGGGCTTGCCGCCGGCCAGTTTTCACGAACGGCTGCGATCCTCCGTTCGCTCGCGCATTATCAGGACACCCTCCGCGGGAGCACGTCGTTCGGGCGCCTCCCGGACCGGGTTGTGAACGGGCGGCCTGCGTACAACGGGGCGGACGTGACCCCCTGGTATGTGAGGGAGCTGTACGAGCAGGTCGTCAATACCGATGACACGGCGCTGGCCCGGAGGCTCTACCCGCTCATCGTGCGGAGCATCGACGGCACGCTCAGGACGCATGCCGATACGGGGAATCTCCTTGTCCACGGCCCCCGCGAAACCTGGATGAAAGATGTCGCGCGCGGAAACCGGGCCGCCGAGATACAGGTGTCGTGGTACTTCCAGCAGCTCATCGGGAGGTTTGTCGCTTCGTTCATGGGGGATACCGCGGCCGAGCTGAGGTGGGAAGACCTCCCGGAGAAGACCGAGAGGAACTTCACGGCTCTTTTCTCCGACACTGCCGCCCATACGATCGCCGACCATCTTGAGGCGGACGGCTCACGGTCCGCCGATGTCCGCCCGAACGCGGTGATGTGTCTCGAGATGCTTGACGACGAGGTGATGCGGCACGGGGTGACGCGTGCGGCCGTGGCCGGGCTGTTTGCCCCGGACGGTGTTCGCACGCTGGCACCTTCCGATCCCCGGTATGCGCTCTCCCCGGGGAAGCCCGGATGGGAGTACAACGGACCCGTCTGGACCTGGCTTGCCGGGCCGATGTGCTACGCCCTTACGCGGGCCGATCGCCAGGACGTGAGCTACGCACTGACGAAGCGCATGGCCGCGACGGCGCTGGGGAGCGGCATGGCGGGAACTCTTCCCGCGATCGCCGGCGCCCCCGGGGCATCGCTCACCGGGATGTCGGAGTTCATCCGGTCGGTATACCAGGATTATTTCGGCCTCCGCGTTGACCTGGCCTCCGGCACGATCGTCCTCCAGCCGAGGCTCCCGGCGTCGCTCACCGAGGTGCAGTTCACGGCGTATGCCGGCGATTTTCCCGTGGAGGTGGAGTACACGAAGAACACCGAGAACACGCGGCTGTATCTGAATGCGCCCTCCCTTCCGCGGGAGCTGACGGTGAGCATGCTCTGGATGATGGACAACGGGGACGCGTGGCGGGGATCGTTCCGTCTCACCGGGGGGACGCCGGCGGCGATCATGCTGGGGGATGATGACGCCGTCCTGTACCAGGGGGAGAGCCGGGGGGAATTTGAAGCAAAGCGAAAGCTGAAGGGCTTCTCACGCAGGGCCGAGGGGTTCGATCTTTCCCCCGCCCCGTAACCTGGTGCGGGCCTACCCCCGCCGGGGGGTTCCCTTCCGCCGCTGCGCAAGCGATTTCTTGAGCTGTTCGAGCTTCGTCCTGTTCATCCGCACGCGGATTGTGATGCTCTCGCCGTCGTACCGCTCCTCCAGCACCTCCCCGTGCTCGTGCACGCGGGAAACCATGTCGTACTCGGCCTGGGCGAGCGTGAGCGTCTCCTCCGCGACCGTCCCCTCGAGCAGCGAAACGAGAGCGTCGGAAAGTGCGGAGATGTTGATTCCGCGCTCGGCCGAAATGCCTACCGCGTTGACGAAATTTGCGCTCACGTAGGTCAGGATGTTCCTGTTCCCGAGCAGGTCCACCTTGTTGAACACCATCACCGTCGGCTTCCCCTGCGCACCCAGCTCTTCAAGCGTTTCGTTGACAACGGCAATCTGCTCTTCGAAGAGCGGGTGGCTGACGTCGATGACGTGAAGCAGGATGTCGGCCTCTCTCACCTCGTCGAGCGTGCTCTTGAAGGAGGCGACGAGATGGTGGGGGAGCTTCCGGATGAACCCGACCGTGTCGGACAGGAGTATCCGGTGGGCCGGCGTGAGATTGACGAGACGGACGGTGGAGTCGAGCGTGGCGAAGAGGCGGTCCTCGGCCACGACGCCTGCGCCGGAGAACCAGTTAAGCAGCGTCGATTTCCCCGCGTTTGTGTATCCCACGAGCGCCACGCGCGGGAACTGCTCCCGCCCCCTCCGCTGGACCTCCCTCTCCTTGCCGATCTCCCGGATCTTCGCGCTCAGGTGCGTGATCCTTGTCCGTATCGCCCTGCGGTCTGTCTCGATCTGCGTCTCGCCCGGCCCCTTGGTGCCGATGCCGCCGAATTGTTTTGAAAGGTGCGTCCACTGGCGGGTCAGGCGGGGGAGCATGTACTGGAGCTGGGCAAGCTCCACCTGTGTTTTCGATTCGTTCGTCCGCGCGCGCGAGGCGAAGATATCAAGGATGATTCCGCTCCTGTCGATGATCTTGCACTTGATAAGCTTCTCCAGATTGCGGACCTGCACGGCGGAGAGATCGTCGTCGAAGATGATGATGTCGATCTTTTTCTCCTCCGCCAGGTAGGAGAGCTCTTCGGCTTTCCCCTTCCCGATGAAAAATGCGGCGTTGATCGTGCGGCGCGCCTGCAGGATCCGGTGCACCACCTCCGCGCCTGCCGAGTCCGCAAGACGTGCGAGTTCTTCGAGGTCGTCTTCAACCCGCCCGCGCCGCTCGGAGGATGTCGCCACCCCCACAAGGATTGCGCGCTCGTGTGCGCCTGTCCTGATCATTGTCATCGGACCTCCGCTTCCGCCGCTGCCGTTCCCCCCGCCCGCCCGAGTGCCATCTCGGCCACCGCAAGCAGTACCGCCAGCCAGACAAAGTCCTTCCAGACCTCGACGCCGTACCGGCTCTCCCTGACCGTCTCTGCGGCCCGTTCCGGCGCCATCGTATGCACCTGTGCAGGTTTCATCCCCTCCGCCGCGCCGAACGCTCCGATCTCTTCCTCCGAGGCGGAGCGCAGGTCGCTCTCACGGGGCGGGATGTTGACCGCGAGAGCGGCAATATCGCTCCCCTGCTCTCCCGCTCCGCGGCCGTCGCGCGAGAGCCTGTACACCCCCGGTTCAAGCGCGGTCCCGCCGCTGAACCGCGCAGTTCCCGTTCCGGGGCTGAACGCCGGGACCACCTTCGTCGTGCGGCCGTCCGGGGAGGTGATCGTGTAGGTATCCCTGTTTGTGAATGACCGGAGCCTGACCGAGAACTCGAGCGGATCCCCCGGGGCAAGGGAGCGCTGAGGCGAGGCACGTGAACCTGTATAGGCAATCCCCCGGTGAAGCAGGGGGGCAAAAAGCCCCTTGAGGGGAAAGTCAGACCAGGCGGTCCCGGCGTCGACTGCGAACACGAGCACGCGTCCCGCCCCGACCCCCTGGTCGACGAGGAATGCGTGGCCGTTTGTCAGGCCGATGACCCTCGCCCCTTTTTCCCCGGCGGAAAGCATTAGGGAGCGCTGTATGACGGGAGATTCAACCGAGGGTTCTCCCTTCCGGGGGCCTCCGCCGGCGTCGAACAAACCTTCAAACAGCGGGTGCGCGTAGTCGATCGAGGAGAATGAGACGAAGCTCCCTGCCGGCGCGCTCACCGGCGGTCCTGAGGGGAGGGGGAGTGCAAGCTCCCTGAAGAGCGTCACGTCCGCCGAATCTGCCGAGGGATGAGGGAAGGCGACAAGCCCCCCGCCGTCCCTGACAAATTGCGCCACGTTCCGTGCGGCGGACGGATTGAGCCCCTCGAACCCGCACATGACGATGACATCGAAACGCGCAAAATCCACCGACGGCAGGAAATCGTTTGTCGTCTGCGTGGCGGAGAGGTGGCCGGCAAGCAGCGAATCCCCCCCGAGCGTCAGCGCGAGCGACACCAGGCGCGTTGAGGAAGGGTCGGGCCCCGTGAGAAGGACGGCGATATGTTCGGGCACCTCGACGACGAACGCGAATGTGTTGTCGCTCTCGAACCCGTCGTCCTCGGTCTGTACCGAGCACCCGAGGATTCCCCGCCTCTTGAGGCCGAACGTGAATACCGGCCGGACCTCGCCGCGGGGGGGGATATCGAGCGATTGCTGGGCGACCCTGGCGCCGTCCGCGTACAGGCTGACGACCGATTCCCGCACCTGCTGGTCTCCGGTATTGCTGATGCGGGCACGGAACCGCACGGGACGTTTTTCCGAGACGATGCGCGTCAGCACTTCTCCCCCGGTGACTCCCCTGTTGTCGTGCCTGAGGGGGGGGGAAGCGCAGAGGAAGAGCCCCGCGCGGGGGTCGAGCACCCCCGCCGAATCCGGGACGGTCGCCGCCGGCAAGAGCTGCGTCGCCTGCCCGTCGCCGGCGAAAATCACCTCGCGGTTGGCGTCGGGTGACCCGGCAAGCAGCGGCCGGATCGATCGGAGCGCATCGCCCAGGGGGATGCTCATCGGCGACGGCGTCATCCGTCTGAGCGCCTCCCGCGCTGATTCCGGCGTCCTGGGTGCGGGAAGGGGATTGCCCGGGCGCAGTTCAGAGAGCGGGATAACGTAGAGCCGGTCTCCCTCAGCGGCGATGTCGACAAGGCCGGAGGCGGCCTGGAGCGCGCGTGCGAACGATGTTCCCCGTTCGTCGCGAACGTTCATGCTGGGTGAGTCGTCGATGATGATGATCATCGTGCTCGACGCCGCCGGGCTTCCGAATCCTCCGAACCGGACGCGGAGCGCGGGGCGCGAGAATGCGAGAACCACAGAGATGATGAGCAGTGTGCGGACGACAAGCAGGAGTATCTGTCGTATCCGGAGGCGCCGCAGGGAGGTCTTTTGAAGCTCCTTCAGGAACCTGACGGAACTGAATTCGACCGTACGGAGTTTGCGCAGGTTCAGGAGATGGAGAACAACGGGGATGGCGGCGGCGGCAAGACCGAAGAGAACAAAGGGATTCAGAAATGTCATCAGGAGCAAATTTCAAAAAAGTTAACAGAAAAGCAACTTGACATTGCCTCACGGTTGGGATATATTTACATGAGGGCTTTCAGTCCTGCCGGCCAGTTTACTCCAGTGGTCTTCCCAAGCTGACCCTTCTCTCATCGCAATTCCTTTTGTAGGTGTATGCATTCGAGATTCCGTGCGGCCGTTGCGGTCTTCTGTCTCCTTTCGATGGGATTTATCGGCACCAACGGAGGTGACGACCGGAACGCGCCGCGCGGCCTGCTCAAGACCGCCGACGACACCGACAGAAACTTCACGTCGACGGGAAATATCGCCCTGACGGTGACCAATTTCGGGACGATCGGTGACAGGAACGCCTACTGGCCCGACCAGCCTTCATGTGAATACCCGCGCGGCTCCCGGATCGAGCATGAATACCAGGGCGGCCTCTGGTTTGGCGCTGTGTCCCGGAAATCGGGACAGCAGCATGTGAGCACCGGTGCCACCGACCAGGCGTCCGGATCGGTCATCGGCAAGGACTATGAGTTCACCTCGGACGCGGGTGCAGTGATGATCCAGCGATCCTCACTCTCCAGCTCGCAGTTTTTCTCGGAGAAAGCGGTAAGCCACCAGGATTACGTCGCGACCTATTCCGATATCTACAGGACGAGGCCGACGACGGGGGACACGATTCCCGGGCACACCCCCCTCGGCATCAGCGTCAGGCAGGAGAGCTATGCCTGGAACTTCCCGTTTGCGGACTTCTTCGTCATCCTCAATTATACGATAACCAACGTAACGTCGGACACGCTTGATTCGGTCTACGTCGGATTCTGGAACAATGCGGTGGTGAGGAATACGAACAACGTCCGGCCCGGGACCACGGGGTACTTCACTCATGGCGGGAACGGCTATGCAGACTCGCTCCGGATGATGTATACGTTCGATTTTGACGGGATCCCGGCCCCGCCGCCCGCCAACAGCTATATCGGGGTCCAGCTCCTGGGTGCAACCCCCTTCCCCCACGGGGTGGACTCCATCGGCAACCTCCGGAAACGGACATATTACAACGCGTGGATCTTCCGGAGCCTGGCGGGTGATGTCGACTACTTCTCCCCGCTTGATGATGCAGGGAATATCGGCGGGGCGCGGAGCAGGTATGACCGCCTCGCCTCCTCGATGCCGCAGCCCAAGATAGACATCCTCAGGACCCAGGCGGGGAACTATACCACGCTGATATCGACCGGGCCGTTTTCGTCGCTGCTTCCGGGCGATTCGCTCAATGTCGTTTTCGGGGTCATCTGCGGAAGGAAGAACGGAACGCTCCCGGCCAATCTCGATACACGAGATCAGCGGAAAATTCTCTACTCCAATGCCGTGTTTTGCCAGAAGGCCTACCAGGGGGAGGACGTCAACGGGAACAATGTGCTCGACCCCGGTGAGGACCTCAACGGCGACGGGATCCTTGATCATTACCAGCTCCCGCAGCCTCCCAGGCCGCCGAAGGTCAGGGTGGAGGTTGGCTCTCAGGAGGTGACGGTCTACTGGGACAAATCCACTGCCGAGCTCTCCGTCGATCCGGTCACGGGCGAAACCGATTTCGAAGGGTACAGGGTGTACAGGTCGAATCCCGGGGCGGATTTCACGGATCCGCAGGACCTCCTGCTGAACCTCTCGCTCGTGGGTGACTTTGACATTCCGGGGGACGGGATCGGTCACGACACCGGGTTTGATCCGATACTTCTCCAGCACGCGAAATACTTCCCGGGCGACACCGTGGGATACTGGTATCGTTTCCCCCCCGCCGGTACGAACATGACGCACCTGAACGGCTGGCAGTACATCTACGGCGTTGCCGCCTATGACAGGGGGGATTCGGCGACCGGCGTGAGCTCTCTCCAGAGCAAGACCGAGCTGGCCCGTGTCATCCCCGGGACGCCCCCCGTGCCTGTTGGGACCGCTGCTGTCGGCGTCTATCCGAACCCGTACTACGGCGGCGCCGTCTGGGACGGTGCGGGCGAGAGGAACAGGAAGATCTATTTCTACAATCTCCCCCAGCGCTGCGAGATCAGGATTTACACGCTTGCGGGAGACATCGTTGCGGATATCCAGCATGACGCTGCAACGTATGACGGCACCGATATTGCGTGGTTCCGCCAGTTCAGCGGCACACAGCTTCCCCCCCGGTTCTCGGGCGGGGAACACGCATGGGATCTCATAACAAAATATGACCAGGCCATCGCCACCGGTCTCTATCTCTATACCGTCCGCGACGAGCTGACCGGGGGCACGGTACGGGGGAAGTTTCTGGTCATTAAATGAGGTTGCACGCTTCTAAACAATCACACACACAGGAGGAGGATCACAATGAAGAAGCTGGTATCAATTCTCTGTCTTCTCGTTCTCGGGGTTCTGCCTGCGCTTTCGCAGACGTATCCCCACGTTGCAGTGCAGGACCTCCAGAAAGTCCCGCTTGATTCACTGCTCCTGGCCGATACGCTGCAGGCAAGCACGACCCGTTTCTCCATCCAGTCGTCCCGGTACTATCACGACACGGTGGAGACGACCGGCATCGTTGTCATCCCCAAGGGCGTCATGGGATTCAACAGCTCGGGCTGGAACATCCTGCTTTACGATACCGCCGACGTCAGCCAGTGGCGGGGCATCTGGGTGAAGATCAACGTCATCACGGACAGTTCGCAGGCAAAGCTGGACGGGTTTGACGCGCTCGAGGCGGGGGACGTTGTCACCATCCGCGGATGGGTTGATGAATTCCCGACGAACGCCCTCAGCAGCCTGACGCAGTTCGTGTACCTTCCCGGGAAACTGATCACCCCGATCGGCCACGTTGCTGTTCCGGCCCCTGTGAAGCTGAATGTCTCCACGTTCTACCAGGGTTCCTATCCGGGCGGCAAGATCCGGTACAGCACGGGGGAACCGTACGAAGGGATGTATGTCGAGATGACAAATCTCGTCGTTCCGTCGTACAGCTTTGCCGCAAATGGCACATTCAACATTATTCAGAACGGAAATCAGATCTCAATGTATGACGCGTCCGACTACTACACGCTCCGGCGCGCAAATCCTCCCGGCTACCCCTATCACCTCCCGCCGATACAGGCACAGATAGATACCATCCGTGGCATCATGTGGGTTGTGTCCGGACAGGACAACGCAAAAGGCTATGAGATCGCGCCAATGCTTCCCGGGGACCTCGTCGTCGGGGCCTCGAACCCGGCGCTTAACACCGCCAGGAGGACACCCATGGCCCCGCGACCGACGGATTCGGTGCACGTCACGGTCCACGCATACAAACAGACGGGTGGAGACCTGATCGATTCCGTCAAGCTGTTTTACCGGTTTAACAGTGCCGCGTTTGTTGCCCTGCAGATGACCGCCCCGACAACAGACAGCACATGGAAAGCCGTCATCCCTCCCGCCCCTGATTCGACGTTTGTCCGCTACTACATGAGGGCGTACGACCACGTGGGACGCGTGACGCCACTTGTGAGTTACGCATCGAGCGGCGGCACCGACACCTCTCAGGGCTTCTTCTTCTACGAATCGATGAACCGTCCGTTCACGATCAAGGACATCCAGTACACGCCGTTTTCGAACGGATACAGCCCCTATGCCGCCGATACGGTGACCGCCGGTGCTATCGTGACGGTCTCGGGCGTCGTAACCGCCGATACGAGCGACATCTATCTGAACGGAAACCCGGCGGGTACCGTCGGTGGGACATATGGCTGGTACATGCAGTCCGGGAATGCCCCCTGGAGTGGTATCTGGATAGTCGGTGACACGACGATGTACAAACTCCACCACGGCGACAGTGTGACCGTGACGGGCTCAGTCGAGGAATGGTTCACCGGCGGTCAACGCGTGACAACACGGATATCAGGTATACACAATCCGATCGTCCGGACGTCGGGGAACCCCATTCCAGCGGCAGTGGCAAAGGCGACCAGCGTTTTCGGCCCCAGTGTAGCGAGCGGAAACGCCAATGCGGAGCCGTACGAGGGGATGCTCGTGAAGTTCACGAATGCAAAAGTGACGAATTTGTACCCGTACTTCTCCGACGCGACGTGGTACGAGATTA